>JAURQT010000042.1 GCA_030835985.1 Alphaproteobacteria bacterium | reverse complement strand
TAAATCGTTCGTCTTTTCTTCAGTTTGTGAGATGCAACTTATGTATTTTTCACCGTCTGAAATAATCACCTTGTCAACAAATAGACTGCCACTATAGATGGACTGAAAATCGACTTGTAAACCTGCAAACTTAAACTTGCTGCTAGAACTGTTGCTCGTCACTTCACTTTGCATATATTGAGCAATTTCTCCGAACCCAGAACATAATGCATGTTTTAGAGTTGGTCCTTCTGCTCCAACTACAATTTTTTTACCCTTGTCTGAATTTAACAAGTTTATACCGAATTCAAATAGTGGAGTTTCTTGACCCGAATACACTTTGAAATCTGCGAGTGCGATGGACGGTAATATTACATGAACATGGAGACATAATGTTAAAATAATACACTTAGGAATATTCATAAATATGCTCCTAGTAATCCTTGAAATGTTCAAAATTAACTTGTTTTTAAAGTTAAAACAAAATTATTTTTGAATTTTCTATCTCAAAATAAAATATTGTGCGTTGAATTTAAAAATGTAAATCTATTTTTTTAGACTAGATTAATAAACAGAGGTATAAAAATGTTGCTAGAGGCAGTAAAAAAATATGCCGTTTTTTCCGGAAGGGCAAGACGCAAAGAGTATTGGATGTTTGTGCTACTTTATTTCATCGCATACGTTGTTGGGATAGTGATTGATGTTATAGTTGGAACTTTTAATCCAATTGCAGGTATTGGAGTTTTCTCAGGGCTTGTTACTCTTGGTCTTTTTCTTCCAAGTATAGGTGTTTTGGTTCGGCGTCTACACGACACCGACAGAAGTGGCTGGTGGGCGTTAATAATTTTTATCCCTCTTTTTGGTGCAATAGCTATTTTGGTTTTCATGTGTTTGGATGGAACGAATGGTGAAAATAGATTTGGTTCAGACCCAAAAGCAGCAGAGCGCTTGCCTGATTCAACTGCTTAAATTCTGAATATCCACTCAAATTAAATTAGGTTAGCTTTGTCCTTAGCTAACCTAATTTTTTTTACTTTACTGTAAATAGACAAGTATTATGTGTTGGCAAACAGTTTAAACCTGTCAGTAGCGCCGGGTCAGCTGATAGCTCACCCAAGGTCAGCTGATTAAAACGGTGAGTTCAAGGAACGATTAGCAGTAACAAAGTAAAATTGGTATGGACCTTGTCAAAACTCTAGGAGCAGTGCAGGCTTGGTTCATCAGATGACTTAGGCTTCTCCGGTCCACGTGGACACTGCTCAACTGGATAGAGCAGCTGACTTCTAATCAGCAGGTTGGGGGTTCGAGTCCTCCCGGAGTCGCCATTTTTTTCAAATATTTTCGTTTTTGTGCATAGGTAGCCGGCAGCCTTGCGGCTGGATTGCGATATTCCGGTTTAAATAATTTATTCGGTGCGGGGGGCGAATACAGCCCTCAGCAAGGATAGGCAGAGCGCAAGACAGGGGCCAATGCCAAAGGCAAATAATACCGTTCCAATGCCCACCACCCCGCCAAGTGACCAGCCTATAGCGACCACACTGATTTCAATTCCGCTTCTAACAGCGGCAATTGGAAAGCCGGTATGGCGCTGAATGCCGGTCATCAGCCCGTCTCTGGGGCCTGGCCCTAAATTGGCAATAAGATAAATTGCCCCGCCAAAGCCGGTAATAAAGACCCCTGCCGCTGCTTGCATCACTTTCAGGCTGGTTGCCTCAAAAATCGGCAAATAGGGCAGGCTAAAATCCAGTACCAGTGCAATAATGATGATATTTAGCACTGTACCCATGCCGGGCATTTGGCGCAGCGGTATCCAGAACAGCAAAACAAATGTGCTGATAAAAAAAGTTGTCTGGCCGATGGTCATGCCCGTATGGAAGGCCAGGCCTTGGGCAAAAACAGTCCATGGGCTAACCCCGGCGCCAGCGGCAATTAACATGGCCTCGCCCAGCCCGAACAGAATTTGACCTATTACCAGCATGATAAAGGAAATAAGAGGCGGGCGCAGGGTCAGGGGGCGCGGCGATGTCCAGGCCAGCGTTGGAATGGCGGTCACTTTTAAAAAGCCGGGCAAGGAATATTTTGTTTTCATCTAATGCTCAAAAGAGAATGTTTTTGTTTGCGCTATTATCTCTGCTACAAATCAGGGGCATCTGCAAATGGTTATTATCGGCTGGCATATCTGGCAGAAATAGCAGATTTTAAATCTGCCTGTTTTGGACAGAAAGGATAAATACTGCTAGGGTAGGGAGGGTTTTAATGAACCCGCTTTTTGGCCGGTTTGGCCCCGTAGCTCATCAGGATAGAGCGCGAGATTCCTAATCTCGAGGTAACAGGTTCGAGTCCTGTCGGGGTCACCATTTTTTATTGCAATTTCAGTCCGTTATAAGCCATTATTGCTGTGTTTTTTCCAGCCTTTGGACGATATCTGTGCCGGCAAGGTTAGGGTTAAGGACAGCCAGATCGCCCGGCCTTCTGCCGGCATTATCGCTTGTCTCCGGATTTGCCCCTGCCGCCAGCATGGCCATAATGGTATTTGTATTGCCCCAACGGCTGGCCACATGTAGGGGCGTTTGCCCGTTTCTGGCCCTGGCATGGATATCCAGCCCTGCCTAGACGGCCAGCTGGACTGTTTGTGTATTTGCCGCCAGATGAAGCAGGGTTAGACCGCTTTCTGTGTTGATGTTCGGGTCAGCCCCGGCGGCCAGCAGGGCGCGCATGGCCGCATCATTGCCCCAAAAGGTGGCGAAATGCAGGGGCGTGTTCAGATTATCGTCCCGGCCATTTGTATTTGCACCCCTGTCGATTTCTGCCCGAATATCAGAAGGGCTGGCAACTTGCATAAATTGCGGATTGCATAAACGCATACACTCGCCAGCCCATAGGGGCGGGGCAAGCAACATCAGCACGCCAATCGCGGCAGCCGGGGGTTTTAAAATACGGGTATGTTTCATGGTGTAGCCTCATGGTTTCAAGGTTCATGGGGCAGATAGTCTACCGCTATTAACCTTTTATGCCAAAGGCTGGCTGAGGCAGGGGATATACACCGCCGCTAATCCCAAAAAAGAGCGCCCCTCCCTTTGAAGGTTGCGGGCATCGGCGTGGCTGATTTACATCCAGCGCGCGCCGCCATCCATATCAATGACTGTGCCGGACAGATATTGCACGCTGTCCGAACAGCATAGAGCGGCAAGGCTGGCTACTTCTTCGGGGCGTTTTAGACGGCCAAAGGGCAAGCTGTTCGTGTCCAGCATTTCCTCCCACCTATCGGGATCGCCAAATCTGGATTCTGCGCGCTGGCGATACAGGCTTTTGACGCGATCTGTTTCGGTAGCCGAAGGGTTGATGCCAAAGACGCGGATATTATCTTTTTGCAGTTCTGCACCAAGTGCCTGGGTAAAGGCTATTAATGCCGCATTTCCAGCTGATCCGCAAATATAATCCGGGCGCAAATCGCGGCCTGCCAGCCCGATAATATTCACAATGATGCCGGATTTTTGCTGTTTCATAAGCGCGCCATAAAGCTGGCACATATGCAAATAGCCAAATACTTTCAGCTCCCAGCTTTCCCGCCAGTCATCCATGCTGATATCAAACAGCCCGCCGCCCCGTATTGCCCCGGCATTATTGACCAGAATATCCAATGGCCCGGTGGTGTCCGCACAGGCCTTTCGTGCGCCCTCATCAGCCAGGTCAGCTGGAATGCACTGTACATCTGCTGCCCCTGCCTGAAGCGATTCTGCTGCCACCTCGGCCAGTTTTTCTGTATTTCGGGCAGCCAGATACAGCCTGTCCCCCTGCCGGGCAAAAGCAAGGGCACAAGCCCGGCCAATGCCGCGCGATGCACCGGTTATTAAAACCTTACGAGGGGTTTTTTCTGCCATAATCATTTCCAATCCTTTCAACGTGCCACAAATTTCGATTTTCAGCTTGGCAGAATTTTTATCCAAACGCACCTGTTTATCCCGATAAATTGGACTGAAAGGCGAATAGAAATCCACCGCGCCCTCTTGTAGTTTTCCAGCTTTCAGCCTATTTGATGGTGGGAAGAATGTTTTATTAAATGAGGGAATAAGAATGTCTATCCGTCCGATCAAATTCACAAATGAAGCCAGACCAACAATGGAAGGGGCGGGGGTGCATTTACACCGCGTTTTTGGCTTTGGCGAGACGTCCGATTTTGATCCCTTTTTGATGATGGATGATTTTCGTAATGATGACCCGGAAAAATATGCACAAGGCTTTCCCTGGCATCCCCATCGCGGCATTGAAACCATTACCTATGTCCTAAAAGGCCAGGTCGAACATGCAGATTCGCTGGGCAATCGCGGCATCCTCTCGGACGGGGATGTGCAATGGATGACAGCTGGTTCCGGCATTATCCACCAGGAAATGCCCGAAGGGAATGCCGCTGGCGAGATGCATGGCTTCCAGCTTTGGGCAAATTTGCCGCGGGATCAGAAAATGTGTACTCCCCGGTATCAGGATATCAAATCACCGGATATTAACAGCCTGACAGATGATGATGGCACGCATATTCGGGTGATCGCCGGGAATTATCGCGGCTATCGCGGGCCTGTGGACGGGATTGATACCGACCCGTGCTATCTGGATGTTTCGATGATGGCGAACACCACCAAACGCTTCCCCTTTGATACAAGACGCCAGGGATTTGCCTATATTTTTGAAGGCTCGGCCAATTTTGGCAATGCCTCTGCACCTTTTGGTGTGAATGTGGAAAAAGAATTTCAGGGCGAAGAGCTGAAAATCCGCGATCAGTCCGGCAATCGCACGCTGGTTGTGTTTGGGGCAGGGGACGAGGTAGAAGTGACCGCTGGCGAGTTCGGGGTCCGCTTTTTGCTGGTTTCAGGTGCGCCTTTGCGTGAACCTGTTGCCTGGCACGGGCCGATTGTGATGAATACGCGCGAGGAATTGCAAACCGCGTTTCGTGAATTAAACACAGGCGCATTTGTCAAAACAGGCGCAGAAGGCTGGGTTGGCCGGCCGCGCAAGGGCTAAAAGGCCTGCTTGCCCAATATCAAAAGCTCGCCTAAGCTGACAGGGTCAGGGGGGCTTTGGGTCAGGCTATGAGGCAAAAAACATCTATTGCAACAGTGTGCCTTTCGGGCGATCTGGAAGAAAAGCTGGCCGCCATTCAGCGTGCCGGCTTTGATGGTATTGAAATCTTTGAACAGGATTTTATCGGCTCGCATCTGCGCCCCGAAGATGTCCGGCAAATGGTAGCCGATCACGGACTGGAAATAAAACTATTTCAGCCTTTTCGGGATTTTGAAGGCTTGCCAAAAGGTGCGCTCAGAGACCGTGCATTTTCCAGAGCAAAATACAAGTTTGAAGTGATGCAAAGGCTGGGAACAGACCTTATGTTAATCTGTTCTTCTACCCACCCGGAGGCATTGGGCGGGATTTCCCGCATGGCAGATGACTTTGCCGAATTGGGCGAGATGGCCAGAAATGCGGAGGTAAGGGTTGGATTTGAAGCGCTGGCATGGGGGCGCTTTATTTATGACCACCGCGATGCCTGGGAAGTGGTAAGGCGTGCAAATCATCCAAATATAGGTTTGATACTGGACAGTTTTCACAGCCTTGTCAGAAAGATTGAAACAGACAGTATTCGCAATATTCCGCCAGAAAAAATCTTCTTTGTGCAGCTGGCAGATGCCCCCGTCATCGAGATGGATTATCTGTATCATTCGCGCCATTTCAGGAATATGCCCGGGGAAGGGGATCTGGACATTGCGTGCTTTATGCAGGCCGTACAGCAGACAGGCTATCAAGGGCCCTTATCGCTGGAGATATTCAACGATCAGTTCCGGCGCAGTGATACTGAATTGGTGGCCAGGGACGGCTATCGTGCGCTTGTTCATCTGATGGATGAGGTAAACCGGCTGGAAGACGCACCAGAAGCCAGCCTGTTACCTGAAAAAGTGCAGATAGGCCATTTGGAATATATAGAATGTGTCATTCGCGCCTCCGATCTTGCCTATTATCTAGAATTTTTTGAACAGATCGGGTTTGGCTATCTTGGCCGGCATAAAACCAAAAATGTGCATATTCTGGGGCAAGCAGGCCTGAATCTGCTGTTAAATTGCGAGCCGAGTTATCTATTGGCTGAAGAAGGGCGGGAATTTGGCCTGATGGTCAGTGAAATCGCCTTTTATGTGCCGGATGCCAGTGCTGCGCTGAAGCGGTCAATGATGCTGGGCGCAAGCCAGGCACATTTGCAAAAATCTGATACAGAGGTAGGCTTTCCAGCCCTGAACGGAGCAGGGAAAACTATCTTGCGTCTGATAGATGCCAATATGGATATCTGGGCAACAGATTTTGACGTGATAAAAAGGGATGACAGCCAGAATGAGACGCCTCTTTTAAGCAAAATAGATCATATTGCCCAGACAATGAGCTATGATGAAATGCTCAGCTGGACATTATTTTATACCACCTTGTTTGAGATGAAAAAAACCCCATTGGTGGATGTAATTGACCCGGATGGTATTATCAAAAGTCAGGTGGTGCATAGCCTGGATAACGGGGTCTGTTTAACCCTGAATGGCAGTGATGCAAGGCATACCCGTGCCAGTGATTTTATTACCACCTCGCCGGGGGCAACGGTTCAGCATATCGCCTTTGCCACAGATGATATCTTTAAAATAGCCGGACATTTAAGCGGGCTTGACGGGGCGGTTCTGCCACAAACCGCGAATTATTATGAAGATATTCAGGCCAGATTCGGCCTTGCCAGCGAGGTTCTGGAACGCCTTAAAGCCGGGAATATTCTGTATGATGAGGATGAAAAGGGGCAGTTTTATCATTTTTATTGCCATCTGGAACAGACAAATATGTTTTTTGAATTTGTTCAGAGGATAGAGGGGTATAAAGGCTTTGGAGCCGCAAATGCCCCCTTCAGGCTGGCCGCCCAAAGACGTCTGGCACGGCGCAGGAATTTGTCAAAAGCCTCTTGAAAAAGGGGGCTGGTAATCTGGCTCTGATGCTGAACAAACCTGCCCATTACTCAATATGGTTAGTTAAATCCACCCCTGTTTTGCCCTCTTTAGCACTGGTTCTATCTGGCTGATGCGCGCCTGCGCGGGGCAGTAAAAAAGATGCCTGTTTGTTGTTTTCTTTGTCATTTTTTCTAAAAAAAATAGATAAACAAAAAGTAATAACATTATAATTTTATTGAATTTTCTTTAAATTTTTTATCTTAAGTCCTGATATTTTCAAATAAAATGTTGTGCTTTTTGCCGAGAAGAAAAATACCACCCCGCACGACAGAAAATTCTGCAGCAAGCCTCAAGCGATATGCTGGTAAAAGCAAATGACAATCAGCGTCTGGTCTTGCAATTACTAGAGGTGATGTAATCAACTCCCCCCGCAAAGCACTGGACAAGCGGTAATATTACCGTCCAGAATAAGCATCAGATAATCTTTTTACAGGTGTTTTCATGCAGATACATCTTGTTCAGGCGAGGCCGGATGAAGCCGTTTGTCCGCGGTGCCATAGCCCCTTGCAAACTATCAGGGTGCACGGCCATGAACAATGCGCCATCTGTAAATCCAATATCTTTGAATGCTGTTCAGGTGAACAATGCCAGCCAGAAGCGCGCACAGCTGCACTTTCAACAAAAAAGGCCAAAAGCTGAATTTTTAAAAAGGGAAAGACAAAAAATGAAAAAAGGCTATATTTTATCCATTTATCGCAACAGCCCGGAAGCGGACAAGCTGGCTGCCTATGCCCCTGCGGCACAGGCCGCCTTGCAAGGGGCAGGGGGGCGTTTTATTGCCCGTGGCACGCCGGTAAAAACCTTTGAAAATGGTTTGGTGGAGCGCAGTGTTGTTATTGAATTTGATTCTGTCGACGCGGCTATCGCTGCGTTTGAAAGCCCGGAATATAAGGCTGCTTTTGCCTTGCTGGGC
>JAURQT010000003.1 GCA_030835985.1 Alphaproteobacteria bacterium | reverse complement strand
TTGACCTTTTACTGTGTCAAATCTGTGTCAAAACTGAAGTTCTCTGAGAACAGACTGATACCCTGAACTGGTAACCATCTGAATATATTGGGAGAAAATGGCGCGCTCGGGAAGATTCGAACTCCCGACCCCTAGATTCGTAGTCTAGTGCTCTATCCAGCTGAGCTACGAGCGCGTGACGGCTAATAAATCAGTTTCATATTAGCAGCCAGAGCCGGACAGTAATCCACCCCACCGTCTATGTCTAGCGCATTTTTCGCTCGGGGCGCTATTTTTCGCCCGGGCTTTTCTGTTCTCTTCACTTCTGTTTGTGCTACAGATATCTGTCGTTTTTGCGCGGATGCATCAAAGAATATATAGCGAAGGGCAAGTTGGCCGGGGCTGGCCAGAGTTAGCCAGAGTTGGCCAGAGCTAGCCAGAGTTGGCCAGAGTTGGACAATGCGGTAAGTTTCGGTATAAAAATGAAAAAATACTGCTTTGAAAAAAAAGCGTTCCATTGATTTTATGTTCGGATATCCCTGCTGGCCAGTTTATTGGCTAAAGACAGGGACAGGTTTTTTTAAAGAATGGTGAGATGACCATGGCCTATGATGAGAATAAAAATTTTCCGGTATCCTGGGAAGAATTGCATCGCAATTCCAAAGCATTGGCCTGGCGGCTTTTGGAGCTGGGCCCTTTTACCGGCGTAGTGGCGGTGACCAGAGGCGGGCTTGTCCCGGCGGCGATTGTCGCAAGAGAGTTGGAAATACGCCATATTGAAACAGCTTGTCTGTCTTCTTATCACGCTCGTGATAGGGGCGAGGTGCAAATCATCAAAGCCCCGGAACAGGCAGGCGATGGCAGTGGCTGGCTGATTATAGATGATCTGGTGGATACAGGCGAAACCGGCAAGGTTTTGCGTAAAATGATGCCAAAGGGGCATTTTGCGACTGTCTATGCCAAGCCCAAGGGCCGGCCGGTTGTCGATACCTTTATCACCGAAGTATCGCAAGATACCTGGATTTTCTTTCCCTGGGATCTGGAACACCGCCCATCTGTGCCGATCGCCGGCAGCCGCTAGTCAGCTTTGCAAAATTCCTGCTGGCAATTGCAAGCGAAAGGCGCATCCCTCATTTGAAGTGCGCGCCAGGCTCAACCTGCCTTCAAGGGCAAGTGCCAAATCAAGGCAAATTGCCAGCCCCAGCCCGATATGAGAAGAGCGGCCAGAGGTAAAGGCAGAAAAAATCCGGTCGCGGATAGAATTATCAATACCAGGGCCATTATCAGATATATCTATCACCGCCAGATGGCCGGCTTGCCAGATATCGATGGTCACTTGTTTCGCCCCGGCATCCTGGGCATTGCGGAGCAAATTTAAAAAAATACGAAACAGCATCATCCTGTCGATAAACAGATTATCAGGCCCTGAATAATGTAGCGGTATTTCTGCGGTAGCCGATAGCTCGTCCATCACCGCTGGCATATACAGGTTTTCCGGGGCAGGCGGGGGTAATTCAGATAGATAATCCAGCATATTCTGGCAAAGCTCGGTAGCCTGTTCGGTGGCGCGTATTACCACCGGGGCGACTTGTGCAACTTGCGGGTCTGCACTGCTTTCCAGCTGTTCTGTCACCAACAGGATAGAAGACAGCATATTGCGCAGATCATGGTTAATTTTGGCGACCGCCTCGCCGGCATCTGCCAGCCTCTGGCGCTGGCGAATGGATTGACGCACTTTTTGATGCAGGCCACGCAGCTGATATTGGGCATCCAGAACAGGCAGGGATATGCGCCTGTCCGCTGGCGGGGGCAACAGCTGATCAGGATTGCTGGCAATGGTGGCAATATCCTGTTCCAGCATATTTAGCGGCTTGAGCCAGTAATGCATAAATATTATGGCGGTTACGATACCAAAAATTATGGCAAGACAGAGAATCAGTAAAATCGATTGCCCCTTAATCAGCAATTGCAGGGCAATATTTGTATCGGTATGTGCCTGGAGGCCCAAAAATAATATGGCTGTCAGGACGGGAATAGACAGTATCGCGGCAAGGATAAAAATGCGGAAATGTGTTCTCATGTCTCTTTCTTTGAAAAGCTGGCCAGAATCTGTGACAAAGACGGTGTCAGACCTAAAGCATCACAGCCTAGCTTAAACCAATTTAGAATTGGATAAAACCACACCCGATTTGTGTTTCGACCGGGTCGCGCGAAAAAGATTGACAATTCCATCTAAAATGCCTAGTAACTCAAGCTCGATTATCGAAGAATTTATTTGCAGACAAGAAAGGGCGCGATTATGAAACGCACCTATCAGCCTAGTGTTTTGGTTCGTAAGCGCCGTCATGGCTTTAGATCAAGAATGGCAACTGTTGGCGGTCGCCGCGTGATTCAAGCCAGACGTGCAAAAGGTCGTGCACGGCTCTCTGCCTGATAGCCTTTTTAGGCCATCAGAACAGCAGATAGCCGAACTATCGTTCAGGATTTGATGGCGAAAGCCCGGAATACTATAGAAAACAAAGCGTTCCGTTTGAAAAAGCGGAGCGATTTTTTGCGTCTGCAACATAAGGGCGTAAAACAGGTGATGGCTGATTTTATCCTGCAAGCCTGTTCCAGCCCCAATGATTTGCCGGAAATACGATTTGGCTATACCGCCTCTAAAAAAATCGGCAATGCGGTTGCGCGTAATCGGGCCAAGCGGCGAATGCGCGCCCTTGCAACCCTTCACGCTTCCTGGATGCGGGCGCATACCGATTATGTACTAATAGCCCGAAAATCCATTTTGCTTACGCCCTTTAACAAGCTGGCTGGCGATATGCCAGCTGCATTTCTTGCGGTGCATAAAAAACTGGATAAAAGGCTGCAAACTCGCCTAAAATCGCCCCCGGACAAACCATCGCTGGCAGATATAAAGGCGGAGTAGGGATAGTATGGCAGATTACAGGGAAAAAAACCCGAGGCGTGCCAGAGGGCATCAGGTGATGATCGCGGTGGTTTTAGCGCCCATCATCCTTTATCGCTATTTTATATCGCCCTTGCTTGGGGTGAATTGCCGGTTTTCCCCTTCCTGTTCAGAATATGCAAAGGATGCGATAACCCGATATGGGGCATTGCGTGGCGGGCGGTTAACCGTTAAACGTATTCTGAAATGCCATCCCTGGGGCGGGTCTGGATATGACCCGGTGCCATAATCCTGGCGTTGACGGTTCTGGGATTACGCTATGTGAGGCGCGCGCCTCAAAAAAAAAGAGATGAAGCTATAAGGAAGAGTTTTAAGATCATGACGCCCGAAACAAAGAATATGATCGCTGCCATGTCCCTGTCTCTGGCGATATTAATCGGCTGGCAGGTTTATTTTGTTGAACCTGAGCTGGAAGCTGATAGAGCAGCTTATGAAGCCCGGCAACAGGCACAGAATAATGCGTCAAATGTACCGCAGCCAAATTCCGGCGGGACAGGGTCTGTTGCCAGCCAGTCTCTGACAAGCGCAAGCGATACAGGCGCGCGTCTGGATATCACCGCGCCGCTGGTTACAGGCTCTATCTCTACGATGGGTGCGCGTATAGATGACCTTATCCTGACCAGCTATTCCCAAACTCTGGAAGTCGGCTCCGAGCCTATCCGTCTGTTCAGCCGATTTGATTCTGAAAAACCCTATTTTGCCGAATTTGGCTGGGTAAATGCCGCCGGCCAGACCCTGTCCCTGCCAAATTCAAAAACAGTTTGGCAGGCAAAAAATAACAGCCTGACCCCGGATAGCCCGCTTATTCTGACCTATGATAATGGCGAGGGGCTGGTATTTGAGCGGCGCATAGAAATTAATAATGATTATTTAATCACGGTTACCCAGCTGGTGACCTCCAAATTGGATAATGCGATTAGCCTTAACCCCTACGGGCTTATTCGGCGCAAGGGCACACCGGCAACATCCGGTTTATATATTCTGCATGAAGGGCCGCTTGGCGTTTTTGATGAAACCCTGAACGAGCAGAATTATGATGATTTGCAAGATGCCGGCAATGAAGGGATTGTTATCAAGACCAGGGATAATGGCGGCTGGATAGGCATTACCGATAAATACTGGCTGGCAGCATTAATGCCGGCACAAAACCAGCACGTAGCGTTTTCCATGCGCGCGCTGGGCACAAACCGGGATAGCTATCAAACCGATTTACTGGGCGATTCGCAAATATTGAATCCAGGCCAGACTATTTCCTGGCAGACCAATATGTTTGCCGGGGCAAAAAGAGTGGCATTGCTGGATAAATATAGCGAAGAGCTAAAGGTAGCGAATTTTGACCTGGCGATTGATTTTGGCTGGTTCTATTTTCTGACCAAGCCATTTTTCCATGCGGTAAGCTGGTTAAACGGCTTGTTGGGTAATTTTGGTTTGGCCATTATTGCCTTTACCATTCTGGTGCGTCTTGCGCTGTTCCCTCTGGCCAATAAATCCTATAAATCCATGGCAAAAATGCGGGAATTAGCCCCGAAGATTCAAAAGATGCGTGCCGATATTGGCGACGATAAAACCCGCCTGAATCAGGAAATGATGGCCCTCTATAAGCGCGAAAAAGTAAATCCGGCTGCCGGGTGTTTACCTATCTTGCTACAGATACCGGTATTTTTTGCCCTTTATAAGGTGTTATATGTATCTATTGAAATGCGCCATGCACCTTTTTATGGCTGGATTCAGGATTTATCGGCAATAGATCCGACCTCTGTTTTTAATCTGTTTGGCCTGTTGCCCTATTCTGTGGATTTCATGCCGCAGTTTCTGTCTATCGGTATCTGGCCGATTTTGATGGGGATCAGCATGGCGGTACAGATGCGCCTGAACCCGCCGCCACCGGATCCGATCCAGGCAAAGATCTTTCAATGGATGCCGGTATTTTTCACCTTTTTGCTGGCAGGATTTCCGGCCGGGCTGGTCATTTACTGGACATGGAACAACACTCTGTCGATTGCCCAGCAATGGTGGATTACACGCTCTATTCAAAAGCAAAGCCAGCAGGGCTAGGTGATGACAGAAGCGGCATCGGATGACCAGCTCGATAGCTTTACCCCCGAAGAGATGGAAAAGGGGCGGCTGTTATTTGCTGGTGAATGCCAATTTATCGCTGCTTCCAATTCTTTGAATAATTTGCCGCCACTGGGCTTGCCGGAAGTGGCATTTGCCGGGCGCTCAAATGTCGGCAAATCCTCGCTGGTCAATGCGCTGACAGGCAGGCGTACACTGGCCAGAGCCTCGCAAACACCAGGGCGCACCCGCCAGCTGATTTTCTTTTCGCTGGCAGAACGCCTGCAACTGGTGGATTTGCCCGGCTATGGTTATGCCAAAGCCCCAAAGACCGATATCAAGGCCTGGACAAAGCTGACCCGCCAGTTCCTGAGCGGCCGTGCCAGCTTGCAACGGATGTTTTTGCTGATAGATGCACGGCGCGGGGTCGGCCCCGGCGATGAAGAGATGATGAAGCTGATGGATGAGGCGGCTGTGCCATGGGCGACGGTTCTGACCAAAATGGACAAGGTGAAAATCGCCGATCAAAAAAAGGTTCTGGAAAAAACCACTCAACAGGTAAACCGGCATGTGGCCGCTTATCCGCATATCTGGCCAACCTCTTCTGAAACAGGTAAGGGCATTGCCGAGCTGCGTGCGCATCTGGCCAGCTATGGCGTGGCATAGAATATCTGTATCTAGTGTTTATTCCCGAGCTTTACTATAGTAAAAGGCGTGCGAGCCTGTCCCCTGTTACAGGCTGGCAAAAACAGGATACAGACATATTTTAAAGCCATGTAACGAGGCGCGACTATGACATCACAAACCGATGAATGGATGGAAAAAGCCGGGGTACTTATCGAAGCGCTGCCCTATATGCGCCGATATGGCAACAAGCCGATTGTGGTAAAATTTGGCGGTCATGCCATGGGCGAGCAGGCCTATGTGGACAGCTTTGCTGCTGATATGACATTGTTGCGGCAAATCGGGGCGCAACCTGTTGTGGTACATGGGGGCGGGCCGCAAATTGGCGATATGCTGAAACGGCTGAAAATTGAATCAAATTTCATCAATGGTCTGCGGGTGACAGATGCGGCGACTATTTCTGTGGTGGAAATGGTGCTGGCAGGAGCGATCAATAAATCGCTGGTCGCGGCCGTGAATATGGCCGGTGGGCGGGCCGTGGGTCTGTCTGGCAAGGATGGTCATCTTATCACCGCCAGTAAATTATCCTCTAGCTCTGCTGATAATGCCTCTGCCCAAAGCGATAGCCAGATTGAAAAGGTTGATTTGGGTTTTGTGGGCAAGCCGGAAGCGGTCGACCCAAAGGTGATTGCCGCGCTGATGGCCGCCGATATGATCCCGGTTATAGCCCCTATCGGTTCGGGCATAGATGGCCAGACCTATAATATCAATGCCGATACAGCCGCCGGGGCAGTGGCCGGGGCTATCGGGGCAAGCCGGTTATTGATGCTGACCGATGTGGCCGGGGTGCGCGATAAAAATGGCGACCATATCTCGCGGCTAAAGCTTAGCGAAGCCCGCGCCCTGATACAGGATGGCACGGTTCAGGGCGGTATGATCCCCAAGATGGAAACCTGTATCGAGGCGGTTGAAAAGGGGGCAGAAGCAGCGGTTATTCTGGATGGGCGCGCCCCGCACGCTGTATTGGTAGAGCTGTTTACTGAACATGGTATTGGCACGCTGATTACCCGTGATTAAAAATCTATCCGCAAAAAGAAGAGGAAATGCCAGATGAAAAGAGATTTGGAAAATCTCGGGCTAGCAGAGGTCAGGGATTGGGTGTTTGATCTGGACAACACTATCTATCCGGCCAATTCCAGCTTGTTTCCGCGTGTCGCTGAACGGATGACAGATTTTATTATGGCACATTTCAATCTGGCCAGAGCAGAAGCAGCGGAAATGAAAACCCGCCTGTTTCGAACCTATGGCACGACCATGCATGGGTTGATGAAAGAACATAATATGTCCCCGGATGCCTTTCTGGCCTATGTCCATGAGATAGATTTATCCGATGTCCACTATGATGGCGTTTTGGATAAATCCATTGCCAGCCTGCCCGGGCGCAAACATATCTATACAAACGGCACGATCCGCCATGCAGAACGCATTTTGGAAGCCTTTGGTATTCGCCAGCATTTTGAGGTTATTTTCGATATTGTCGCCTCTAACCATATCCCAAAGCCCAATCCTGCCCCCTATCAGATCTTTGTTAACCAGAGCAAGCTGAACCCGAAAAGCTGTCTGATGATAGAGGATATGGCACGCAATCTGGAACCGGCCGCCGCGATGGGAATGAAAACAGTCTGGCTGGCAAATGACCATGATTGGGCCGCCAATGGCAAGGATGAAGCCTATGTGCATTATATCTCGGCTGACTTAAAATCATTTCTTGCAGAAATTGATCAGGCAAATCATCCTTAGGCCTGTATGAAAAAACCCATAATGCGCTATATAAAGACCAGCATAAAGATTAGCGCATAAAAAGAATAAAACCCGGTTAAAAACGAAGAATACCCCGATAAAGGAGATTAAGATGAGCAGAGCCGATCTCGAAAAGGCAATAGATACCGCATTTGATAACCGTGATGCGGTAACTGCCAGTACCAAAGGCGAGGTAAGAGAGGCGGTTGAAGAAGCCCTGTCGCTGCTGGATAGTGGCCAGGCACGGGTAGCAGAACCGCAAGGCAATCATCAATGGGAGGTTAGTCAGTGGCTGAAAAAGGCGGTGCTATTATCTTTCCGTTTAAATGATATGGTGGTGATGCCGGGCGGGGCCGAACATCCTGTGGCAGGTGCGTCTGTCTGGTGGGATAAAGTGCCATTAAAATTTAGTGGCTGGAGCGATGCTGATTTTACCAAAGGCGGTTTTCGGGCGGTTCCAGGGGCGATTGTTCGCCATTCTGCTTTTATCGCCCCGTCGGTGGTGTTGATGCCGAGCTTTGTTAATCTGGGCGCCTATGTGGATAGCGGGACAATGGTCGATACCTGGGCAACGGTCGGATCCTGTGCACAAATTGGCAAGAATGTGCATCTGTCCGGCGGGGCGGGGATTGGCGGTGTGCTAGAGCCACTGCAGGCAGGCCCTGTGATTATCGAGGATGACTGTTTTATTGGTGCGCGCTCCGAGGTAGTCGAGGGCGTAGTGGTTGAAAAAGGCGCGGTGTTATCGATGGGTGTCTTTATTGGTGCATCGACCAAGATTATCGACCGCAATACGGGCGAGGTGTATATGGGGCGTGTGCCGGCCTATTCGGTTGTTGTGCCGGGCAGTATGCCGGGCAAGCCGCTGGCAGATGGCACGCCTGGCCCGTCCTTGTCCTGTGCGGTCATTATCAAGCAGGTTGATGAGCGCACCCGCTCAAAAACCTCTGTCAATGATTTGCTGCGTGACTAGACTATCCGGAATACAGGTAATTTTTCGATGACTGCTCTTTCCTATGCTGTTCAGCTAACTCAAGATTTGGTGAAATGCCCGTCTGTTACTCCGGCAGAAGGCGGTGCGCTGGACTTACTTGAAAATCTGTTAACAGAGCTTGGATTTGAGTGTACCCGCCTGCCCTTTGGGGAAGGCGATGAGCAAATAGACAATCTGTTTGCAAGGATAGGCACAAGCCATCCGCATATCGCCTTTGCCGGTCATACAGATGTGGTGCCTGCTGGTGATATTGCGGCCTGGTCAAGCGATCCCTTTGCCGGTGAAATCCGTGATGGCCAGATTTACGGGCGCGGTACCGCTGATATGAAAGGCGGGATAGCCGCTTTTGTGGCGGCGGCAAAAAATTATATTGAAAGCGGTAAGTTACAGGGCAGTATCAGCCTTATCATCACTGGTGATGAAGAGGGCGAGGCACGTTTTGGCACGTCCAAGATGGTGGAATGGCTGGAAGAGACAGGCCAGCAGCCGGATTTTTGTATTGTGGGCGAGCCGACCAACCCGGAAGCGCTGGGCGATATGATTAAAAACGGGCGCCGCGGATCGCTGAGCTGCCGGTTACGGGTTGAAGGGGTGCAGGGGCATGTGGCCTATCCGCATCTGGCCAATAACCCTGTGCCGGCTCTGTTTGCGATGCTGGCCCCTGTCAATTCTGCCGAGCTGGATGGCGGTACAGAATATTTTGACCCCAGCACAGCAGAGGTAACCGATATAGAACTTACCGGCGGGGCAAGTAATGTTATTCCGCAAGCCGCCTCTGCCTATTTTAATATCCGCTTTAATACCGAACATAGTGTGGATAGTTTGAAAAGCTGGCTGGAAGAGCATTTTGAGCGTATGGCCAAACAATATGAGGTCAGCTATCAGGCAGATTTTGCCTCTAATGCCGCGCCTTTTGTGACCGAGCCGGGCGAGCTGACGACCAGGATGCAACAGGCCATTACCCGCCTGACCAATAAAAAGCCCAGCTTGTCAACAACAGGCGGTACATCAGATGCCCGCTTTATCTGCAAGATTTGCCCGGTGGCTGAATTTGGACTGGTTGGCCAGACCATGCATAAAATTGACGAGCATGTCGCCATCGAAGATATTGATCGCCTGGCAGATATTTATACAGAAATGCTGGCGGAACTGGACAGGAAATAATGGCACAGACACCGCCATCCAAAGGGATGATTGTAAAATCGCTTATCGCGGCCTTTGATGTTATTGCCGGACGGGTGAAGGTAGAAGAGGCGTTTGAATATTCTGCCAACGGCTTTTGGCATGCGATTATCGCCAGCTGGGGCTTCGGGTTGTTTATGAGCCTGCCTTTTGCACATTTAGGCACGCATTTTCTGGCGCTTTACAGTATCAGCTCGCTGGTTTCTTTATTATTATATGCGCTGATTGTCTGGCATATGCTGGTCTTCTGGCAACGCGGCGATAAATATCTGCGCTTTATGATCCCGTTTTTCTGGCTATATGCCTTGCAAATTGTCCTGTTTGGTCTGGTCACCATCATCATGTTTATGACCGGCATTATCTTTTTGCAATTAGCTGTATTGCCCGTGGCGATATGGATATTGATCTGGCAGTTCCGCATTGCCCGCAGCCAGCTAAATCTGGGGTTTGGGGCAGCGATTGGACTGGTGCTGGGGCGCTTTGGTGTAGATATACTGGTTGGCGCAATAGGCGGTCTGCAAGGCTCTATGACGCTTGGCTAGGTTGTTATTCGGGCTATTATCCAGGTTGTTATCCGGGCTATTATCCAGCGGGAGCGCGGCCGCTATTTTTGTGCCAGACTTTCGGGTGGATATTCAATCTCGGTCAGATACAGGCCTTGCGGCGGGGCGGTAGGCCCGGCTTTGGTACGATCACAGGCTTCCAGCACCATGCGGATATCCTCGGCCTGCCATTTACCTGTCCCCACCAGTGCCAGAGAGCCGGCAAAATTCCGAATTTGATGATATAAAAAAGAACGGGCATGGGCGCGAATATGTATCTCGTCTTCCAAGCGGGTAACGCTCAGGCTGTTCAGGGTGCGAACAGGTGAATTGGCCTGGCATCCGGTAGCGCGAAAGCTGGTAAAATCATGATTTCCTATCAGATATTGTGCCGCCTTTTGCATCGCCTCCACATTTAATTTTGTGCGGTGATGCCAGACATGATGACGGCGCAGGGCAGAAGGGGTGCGCCTGTCCAGAATACGATAAAGATAGCTGCGTTCGGTTGCATCAAAACGGGCATTAAAATCCTGTCCTACCCTTCGGGCGGTCAGGACGCTTATTTGCGGGCAATTCAGCCATGCGTTCAGCCCATTGACCACCGCATGAGTGGTCAGGCGTGTCGGTACATCCAGATGGGCGGCCTGTGCGCTGGCATGAACCCCCGCATCGGTGCGCCCCGAGCCCTGAATAGGGGTTTTGCGGCTGGTCAGCTTTTCCGCCGCCGCTTCAAGATATTCCTGGACAGACGGCCCATTATTCTGTCTCTGCCATCCCACCAGTCCAGTACCATCATATTCAATGGTGATCAGCATCCGGTGCGTGTCTGCCCGTGTGTCTGCCCGTGTCTCTGCCCGTGTTTCTGCCCGGGTCTCTGGCTGGCTCATCTGCCTGCCCTTTCGATAGAGATGCCGCTTTGCCAGCCTTGCCCATTTAAAAAAGCATGGCCGCTCATGGCCTGCTTGCCAGCCGGTTTTAGCCAGGTGAGCTCCAATATGCTTTGGTTTGCACAGGCGATTTTTATTCCCTCATTTTCCCCGCGACCCAGAAAACGCCCCGGCGCGCCGTGATGTTTTTCCCCCTCCAGATGGATAGCGGCCAATAATTGCAAGGTGCCGGAAATTGTTTCAACCGATGCCGCTGGAAAGGGGCTAAAGGCGCTTATTTTGCGTGCCAATATATCGGCTGGCATATCAAAAGACAGACAGGTTTCTGCATTGGTGATTTTATCGGCATAGGTTACGCCCTGTTGTTTTTGCGGGGTTTTGATTGCCTGTCCACTGGTCAGTGCGTTAATGGCCTCTATCATCATTTCTGCGGTCAGCTCGGACAATCTGTCATGCAGCTGGCCGGCAGGGGTACCTCTGGATAATTCTATCGCCTGTTCCATTAAAACAGGCCCTGTATCCAGCCCGGCTTCCATCTGCATAATTGAAATGCCTGTCTGGCTGTCACCTGCTTCAATCGCTCTTTGAATAGGGGCTGCCCCGCGCCAGCGCGGCAATAATGAGGCATGGCCATTGATACAGCCCAAAGGCGGGATATCCAGCACCTCTTGCGGCAGGATAAGCCCATAGGCGATGACCACAAAAACATCTGCCTTAAAGGCTTTCAGACGACCGATTTCCTCTGTATTGCCGCGCAGGCTTTCCGGCCAGAAACAGGGCAAGCCGAGTAAGGCGGCAAGCTCGCCAATGGCAGTGGGGCGGGTTTTCATGCCGCGCCCTGATTTGCGTGGCGGCTGGGTATAAACCGCGCACACTTCAAACGCCTCATGCAGCGCCTTCAGGCTGGGGGCTGAAAATTCCGGACTACCCATAAAAACAATACGGGTTTTTTGCCTTGTCATTACCGCTTGTTCAGATTGTGTCATGACCGGGCTTTAGCCTCTTTCAGGACTTTACGCCATATCATATCGCGTTTCAGGCGCGAGATATGATCGATAAATAAAACACCGTTTAAATGATCAATTTCATGCTGGACACAGGCTGCCAGCAACCCTTCTGCCTGCATCTCATGGATATTGCCATCAATGCCCAGATAGCGCACCTGCACTTCAGCCGGACGTATGACCTCGCTATTATGGCCGGGGATAGATAAACACCCCTCTTCCAGTTTGGCGGTTTCCTCTGAGCTGGAAATAATTTCCGGATTGATCATTTTCCATAATTCCGGGGCATCGCCCTCTCTGGCACAATCCATGACAATGACGCGCTCCAGACGGCCTACCTGATTGGCGGCCAGACCAATGCCCGGCGCATCATACATGGTATCGGCCATATCTTCCAGCAACGCCAAAATATCATCGGTAATGGCCTCAACTGGCCGGGCGGTTTGGCGCAATACAGGCTCAGGCGTTAAAATAATCGGCAATAAAGCCATTACAAATTCACCTCTAATATAAAATCACATTTTTGTTGTGCGGAGTATGGATAAACTGCCGCTATTTCGCAAGGTTTGTTCTAAAGCCTGCCCCGCGACGGGGTAACGGTAATTTGCAGATGAAAATTTTGTCAAAAAATGCTAGGTACAAGAAATGGATATCCAGACCCTTATCATGATTATCGCCATCGCTATTTTGATAGCCATAGGGGCTGTTGGCCTGGGGCTGTTTGTTATCCTTCGCCAAAAATCGGCAGGGACTGAAACCGCCTCGCTGGAATTATCGGAATTGCGCGGCCAGCTCTCGCAGCTTGCCCAGCTCTCGCAGCAGCAACAGCAAGGCCATGTTGAACAGATGGCCTCTCTTTCCAAAAGGCTGGAAGAATCGCTGTCTGGCATGAGCGCGCGGATGGGCAATTCCCTGCAAGAGCAAACAGAAAAAACCCACAAAAACCTCAGCGATCTGGCCGCCCGTCTGGCGGTGATTGATGCGGCCAATGCCAAGATAGGCGAGCTGACCGGACAAGTGACCCAGCTGCATAATATTCTGGCCAATAAAACAGACAGAGGCGCGTTTGGCGAGGTACAGCTGGAAAATCTGGTGCGTAATGTCTTGCCGCCAAATGCCTATGAATTTCAGGTTCAGCTTTCCAATGGGCGGCGGGCAGATTGCTTGCTAAAGCTGCCTAACCCGCCGGGCGATATCATCATTGATGCAAAATTTCCACTGGAAGCCTGGCATCAGATGCAAAATGCCAAAGACGAAAATGGCCGAAAGGCGGCACGAAAACAGCTGGGAATGGATGTGCTGAAACATGTGAAGGATATAAAGGAACGCTATATCATCGCAGGCGAAACAGCCGAATCAGCCTGTCTGTTTCTGCCATCCGAGGCGGTTTATGCAGAGCTGCATGCCAATATGCTGGATGTGGTGGAAAAATCCTATGATGCGCGGGTCTGGATTGTCTCTCCGACAACCATGATGGCCACCCTGAACACCGTTCGGGCAATATTAAAAGATGCACGGATGCGCGAACAAACAGCCCTTATTCAAAAGGAAATCGGGATGCTGGTAGGCGATGTGACCCGGCTGGATAAGCGGGTGGATAATCTGGGCAAACATTTCGATCTGGCACAAAAAGATGTTCAGGAAATCAAAACTTCCACTGGAAAAATCAGCAATCGCGGGCGGCGTATCGAAGATTATGATGTGGCAGCAGATGAGGTAAAAACAGTGGTTTCCAGCCCGCAGGATTTGCTGTCTGCGGCCAATAATAGCCAGGAAAATAATAGCGAGGAACAATAGAGGCCCTGATCAAATTTAGACCAGGGTCAAATTTAGACCAGGTTCAGACTTCAACTAGAGAGCGGTTCTGGCTTTCATCGCTTGAGCCAGCGTGCCATCATCCAGGAAATTTAGCTCGCCCCCGACCGGCACGCCATGGGCAAGACGGGTGATGGTTAGCCCCTGGGCTTCCAGCCTTTCAGCAATATAATGGGCGGTGGTTTGCCCATCTACAGTGGCAGAGGTTGCTAAAATTACTTCTGGCTGTCTGTCTTCTGCCTTGTGCAGGGATTTGGCGCGCATGACCAGCCGGTCAATACCCAGCTCTGCCGGGCCGCGCCCATCCAGGGCGCTTAACGTGCCGCCCAAAACATGATACAGGCCGGAAAAAATACCCGCCCGTTCAATGGCCCATAAATCAGAGACATCCTCTACCACGCATAAACGGCTCTGATCGCGCCGCCCATCCAGACACAGGCTGCATTTATCCTGCATATCCAGATTGCCACATTCCACACATACACGGACATGGCGGCCAACATGATCCATCTCTGCGGCAAGAGGCAACATCATCTGGTCACGATTTTTCAGCAGAAACAGAGCCGTGCGCCGCGCCGAACGCGGGCCCAGACCCGGCAGGCGCGATAAACGCTTTATCAGCTGATCAAGGGGCGTTTCCGGCATTTTTTACCTATTATTTTGTCTTTTATCTGAACAAGGGAGGGGAATTGGCAGCTTTTTTAAAAAGGCAGGGACATACCCGGCGGCAGGGGCAGCCCGCCTGTCAATTCTTTCAAGGCTTCGGCTTTTTTGGCTTCGGCTTCTGCCCGGGCATTATTTACCGCCAGCTTGATTAAATCAGACAGCATTTCGGTATCTTGTGCATCTATCGCATCTGGCCGGATAGCCAGATCGACCAGCTCGCCCTTGCCGGAAACTACCGCGACCACAGCCCCGCCACCCACCGAACAGTCAAATCGGCTGGCCTCCATCTCGGCTGTCAGGCTTTGCATTTTTTCCTGCATTTCCTGAACACGTTTCATCATGCCACCAATATTACGCATTTTACTACCTACCTCATTTGGCTGGATGTTTCAGGGGGCAGCCCTTCTTCTTCTGTGTCTTCTATAGCTGCCTCGCCTTCGCGGACTGGGGTGGCATCCATCGCCTTGATAGCGGTGATTTCCGCCCCGTCAAATATTTCCAATACACGGGCGACCAGAGGCAGGTCCTCTGCTGCCTGTTTTTCTTTAACGTCTTTATCGGCATCTTCTTCGGCAATGGTTTTGCCGCCGCCTGTCTCGCTGACAGAAACCAGCCATGCCGAGCCGCTTGCTTCAGATAAAGCCCTGGCAAGCTGTTGGGGTAAATCCTCGGCATTTTCGCCTGTTATCATCACTTCCAGCTTTTGTGCGCTAATGCTGACCGGACGCAGATGGCGCTTTATCCGTGCGGCAAGTATCTGTGCGCCCTGTTCTTCAAAATAGCTGGCAATATCGCGCAAGCTGGTAAAAGAAGGCACAGGCGATGATATCTCGTTATCTGCTGCAATCGGGGCGAGCTCTGCTGGCAGGCTGTTGCCAGAAATATCTGATACGGGCGCTTCTGGCGCGTTACCAGATGGCGCGGATAAAGGTGTTTCCTGAACACTGGCCGGGGCAGCGATATTCGCCGGCGCAGCAGGCGGGCTGGCCGGGGTTGGCTGGCGGACAGCAGCTGGGCCAGCTGGCCGTAAGGGGGGGCTTGTATCTTCCTGCAAGTTTTTGATGATATCTGCCGGGGTGGGCATGGGCGCTAAATGGGCCAGCCGGATAAGAACCATCTGGGCAGCCGCCTTTGGGCTGGGAGCATCTTTTAGCTCGCGATGGCCATTGAGCATCAATTGCCAGGCCCGGCCTAATTTGGCGATTCCCATATCGGCCATTTTGCGTAGCTGGTTTAGCTGATCTTCTGGCAGGTCAGCCGGTGTTGCTCCTGCGGCTATCAGGCTGGCCTGATGCAGAATATCCAGCATATCGGCCAGCATGGTCTCAGCTTCTGCCCCGCCCGCATCTGCTGCGTTGAACAAATCAACGGCTTCGGCTGTATTACCAGCAAAACAGGCATCCAGAATAGCCAAAATCCGGGAAGTTTCGGCCTGACCCAGCATATCAATAATGGCCGTTTCTTCAATTTTGTCTGCGCCCATCGCAGCCGCCTGATCCAGTAGCGAGAGCGCATCACGCACCGAGCCTTCCGAGGCGCGGGCAATTTGTGCCAGCGCGCCCTGCTCTGCCTCAATGCTTTCTTTTTCAGCGATACCGGCCAGATGGGTTATCATCATTTCTTGCGGAACACGGCGCAGATCAAATCGCTGACAGCGCGACAGGATAGTGACCGGGACTTTGCGAATCTCGGTAGTGGCAAAGATGAATTTGACATTATCCGGCGGCTCTTCCAGCGTTTTTAGCAAGGCGTTAAAGGCATTGCGCGAGAGCATATGCACCTCGTCAATAATATAGATTTTAAAGCGGGCAGAGACCGGCCGATAATTCGCCCCGTCAATGATTTCGCGTACATCATCCACCCCTGTATTGCTGGCCGCATCCATTTCCAGCACGTCAATATGCCGGCTGCTGGCAATGTCGCGGCAATGCTGGCACACCCCGCATGGGCTAAGGGTAGGCCCGCCTGTACCATCACTTCCTTCGCAATTCAGCCCCTTTGCCAGAATTCTGGCGGTAGAGGTTTTGCCGATGCCGCGCACCCCTGTCAGCACAAAGGCATGAGCCAACCGGCCAAGTGCTAGCGCATTGCTGAGGGTGCGCACAAGGGCTTCTTGTCCGATAAGCGTCTCAAAACTGTCCGGGCGATATTTACGCGCCAGAACGCGGTAGGGTGTGGATGTTTGCTCGCTCATACATGCAAAACTAGCATCTTGTGAAAGCCATGACCAGAATTATGAGAGCGGCTTTAGCTCAAGGCGCATCGCTTTATGGGTTTTATATTCTGTCGTGTGGCAGGCAAGGGGGGAAATATGAAAGACTGGATGACCCGTTCAAACTATGCTTTGGCTGCTTCCTTTCGGATCTCGCCAGGGTGAGCGCAGATAATCGTCCACCCAGCCTTCCAGCGCGGATTATGCGCTATTCGGGCAACAGAAACAAGTTTTTTTCCTGTCTTGCCGTTTGGTTATCCGGCTATCCGGCGCGATGGGCTGGCAGGATATGTGCCTAAAATCTGCACCCCTTCATCCTTGCAATAAAACCGCAATTCTTCAAGAGCGCGCACCATCGCCTCGGACTGAACATGACCTTCACAATCAATATAAAATTGGGCGGCCTGCATAGAGCCATCTTTCATATAGGATTCGATTTTAGTCAGATTGATCCCGTTCGTGGCAAATCCGCCCAGCGCCTTGTATAATACTGCGGGCACTGAGCGTACTTCAAAAATCAGCGTGGTGATGGCCGGCAGGGATGTATTTGCCGGCATATGCGGCTTTGGTGCCATAATCAAAAAACGGGTGGTATTTGTATTGCTGTCCAGAATATCGGCACCCAGAATGTCCAGACCGTAAATATCGGCTGCAAGGGCAGAGGCAATCGCCCCCACATTGGGATCGCCCAACAGGGCAATATCTTTTGCCGCCCCGGCGGTATCGGCGTGAATAACCGGTTTTATACCCAGCTTTTCCAGCGATTTCCGGCATTGTGCCAGCCCCTGTTCATGGCTGTGCACTTCGGTAATATCTTCCAGCCTTGCGCCTTTTATTGCCAGCAATTTATGTTCAACAGGCTGGTAATGCTCGCAAATGATATATAAGCCTGATTCGGGCAGAATATGATGGATATCCGCTACCCGGCCAGCGGTAGAATTTTCCACCGGCACCATGGCAAAATCCGCCTTGCCCTGCTGAACGCTTAAAATCATCTCTGAAAAGCTGCTGCAGGCCAGAGTTTGTGCCTCCGGCAAGACCGCGCTGCAGGCCAGATGTGAATAGGCGCCCGGCACACCCTGAAATGCGATTTTTTTACCCCTGGCCATGATATATTTCCTGTTTTCTTCTAAAAAATGTCGGCGGGCAATCCAGCCCATGATCTTTCTGCCCTAAATGATAATTTATTGCAAATCACCCGGCCTTTATATTCTCCGGCCTTTATATTGTCTGGCCTTTATATTGTCCGGATTACCGTTGATTGAATGTCCCTTTTTTCAACGGGCAAAACGGTTGCGCACCTCGTCCAGATCTTCTTGTGTATCGACCCCGCCAGGGGCATGGTCAACCACCCCTACCCCGATGCTCATCCCGGCTTCCAGTGCGCGCAACTGTTCCAGCTTCTCGGATAGCTCTAATGGCGAGGGCGGCAGGGATACAAATTTCCTCAATGCCGAAACCTGCCAGCCATATAGCCCGATATGATGATAAAAAGGGGCATCCCCATCTGGTATGGCTGCGCGGCTGAAATACAGGGCGCGGCCAGTTTTCCCAGGCCCCTGCGGAAAGCTGATAGCCGCTTTGACAATTTGCGATTTTTTTGCATCTTCAGCGCGCATCGGGGCAACAAGGGTAGTTAAATCCCATTTGTTTTCGCGCAATAAATCTGCCAGCTTGTGCAACAGGCCGGGATCCAGTTCCGGCAAATCGCCTTGCAAATTAATCACCTGTTCTGTTTGGGCAAATTCAGGCGATTTTTGCAACGCCTGATAAATTCGATCCGAACCGGAAGGTAGTTCTACATCCGTCAGGATGGCCTGTCCGCCTTCTGCCTCAATACAGCCGGCGATATCCTGGCTGTCGGTTGCCACACATACCGGCCCAATTTTGGCACGCATCGCCTGTTCCCAGACATGCACAATCATCGCCCGGCCAGCAATATCCAGCATCGGTTTGTTTGGCAGGCGGGTGGCACGCATACGCGCTGGAATAAGGGTTAAAATAGGGTCATTTTTTATCGTCATATTACAGGTTTTTTCATAATTTGACGGATCACGCAAAGGAAAAGCAGTGATCTGGCGGTTGAAGGGCTTGAGAGCAATGGAAAATTGCGTTATCACAATCAGGCATAAGGACGATTTTACGGTTTTTATAAAACCGCTTTTGCGTTCATGGGAATAAAACGCAAATTTAAATACCAAAATTTACATACCAACGGTGGGGATATTCAAAGAATGGACGATCTCAAATTTAACAAAGTTGCGGCTGGGTTCTTGCTGGCAGCCTTGTTGGCAATGGCTGGCTACAAGATTTCAGAAATGCTGGTACCGCATCAGGAATTGGCAGAAAATGCCTATCCGATTGAGGTGCAGGTTGCCAGCACAAGCACAGATGCCCCGGCTGCCAAACAGGGCCCTGAACCTATTTTGGCCTTGCTGGCTTCGGCAGATGTGGATGCCGGTATCAAGGTTGGGAAAAAATGTACCGCTTGTCATGTATTTGATAAGGGCGGCCAGAACAAGGTGGGGCCTGCTTTGTGGAATATTGTCAATGCAGATAAAGGCGCGGTGGACGGTTTTGGGTATTCCACGGCTCTGGCAGAAATGGATGGCAATTGGGATTATCAGGCGCTAAATGGTTTTCTGTATAAGCCAAAAGCCTATCTGGCAGGTACAAAGATGAATTTTGCCGGCCTGAAAAAGCCGCAAGACAGAGCCAATATGATTGCCTATTTGCGCAGTCTGGCAGATAGCCCTGCTGCTCTGCCATCTGATGCAGATATCGCTGCAGAGGCCAGCCAGCTCGCGCAATGAGCGCAGAGCCTAACATAATAGCAGAGGCTGAGGCACTGCTGGCAGAGCTGCCAGCGATATCTCGGCCTCTTATCGCGCAATATTTCCGCAGTGATTTGGATGTTCTGCAAAAAGCAGATGATAGCCCGGTTACCATTGCTGATAAATCTGTGGAAGCGGCATTGCGCGCGGCAATCACACAAAGATTTCCAAACCATTCCATTATTGGTGAAGAAGAGGGCGGACAGGCCAGCCAGTCCTATTGCTGGGTGATAGACCCAATTGATGGCACCAGAGCCTTTATTATCGGCAAGCCGTTATTTGGCACATTGATCGCGCTCTCTTATCAGGGGATGTCGATTTGCGGGCTGATAGATATGCCGGCTCTGGATGAAACCTATATCACCAGAGGGGGCGAGGCTTTTTTACTTTCCGGCGGACAGGAAAAAAAGCTGGCAACGCGCCAGACAGATAGTCTGGCAAATGCCCATATTGCCACTACCAGCCCGGAAGCCTTTACCAACAGGGGCTGGCAGATTTTTCAGAAATTAAGCGCGGCGTGCCGCTCCACCCATTATGGCGGGGATTGTTATAATTATGGGCTATTGGCCGCCGGTCACCTTGATCTGGTGGTAGAGGATAAACTTGCCCCGCATGATATTATGGCGCTTGTCCCGGTGATGCAGGCCGCCGGTGCGGTGGTAACAGACTGGCAAGGTGCGCCGGTTCGCCTGGATGGCGATGGCTCTATTCTGGCTGCCGGCAATGCCAGCTTGCATGCACAGGCGCTGACCTATCTTGGCCAGATAAAGCAAAAACCATGACAGATAATGCGATTAAAATTGCCTATTACGATAATACAGATAGCACAGAAAAGCGCCAATGGTGGCAAGCCTGCCTGAGCGATAGGCTGGGCCCATGCACGCTTGTTCCGTTAACAGAAGAGGCGGCTCTGAGCTGTGAGTTTGCCCTTGTCTGGTATCCGCCAAAAGGCCGGCTGGCCGCGCTGGACAATTTAAAAGTGATTATCTCGCTCGGGCAGGGCGTTGATCATTTAATCTCGGATCCCGATCTGCCGGAACAGGCAGCTATTGTCCGCCTGGTTGACCCGGATATGTCCCATGCCCTCAGCCAATGGGTGATTTTGGCTATTCTCGATCATCTGCGTGATGGCCCCTATTACCGGAAGATGGCAGAACAAAAACGCTTTGAAGGGCGCGATCAGCGTCAAACCAGAAATCTGCCGGTAGCGGTGTACGGGATGGGGGCAATCGGCCTTGAGATCGCGCGGCGTCTGGCCGGGCTGGGCTTTGATGTATCTGGCTGGTCACGCAGCGAGCGCCAGTTTCCAGAGCCGATAAAATCTGCCCATGGCCGCACGGGCTTTGAAAATTTACTGGCCAGCTGCGATATCCATGTCTGTATTTTGCCCCTGACGCCCGAAACCACCCATTTGTTTGATAGCAAGAGTTTTGCGCAGATGAAAAAAGGCGCGTATTTCATTAATGGGGGGCGCGGCAAACAGGTGGTAGAGCCGGATTTGCTCGCTGCTATTCGCTCTGGTCATCTGGCCGGGGCTTGTCTGGATGTGTTTGCAACAGAACCGCTGCCGGCTGACCATCCTTTCTGGGAAGAGCCAGCCATTACCATCTGGCCGCATGTGGCCGCCCAAACTAATCCCGATACCGCCGCCGCCCAGGTAGCAGCCGCGATAACAGCCGCCGCCAATAACCAGCCCCTGTCCAATCTGGTCGATAAAAAGCGCGGCTATTAATCAGCGTTATTTTTTGGCCGGTTTTTTTGCCCGTTCCTGAATAAAGGAAAACAGGGTGCGCAAGCCCATCGCCTCGCCCCCCTTTGGTCGTCCGGGGCGGCTGGATAAATTCCAGGCCATCACATCAATATGTGCCCAATCGGCCTGTTTGCCAACAAACCGGCGCAGGAATAATGCGGCCGTAATCGCCCCGCCAAAACCGGAATGACCAGTACTGGACAGCCCGGCCTGTCCGGCATCCAAAAACCGATCATAGGCTTCAAATAACGGCAATTGCCAGAGCGGGTCATCCAGGCTGGCGCCCAAATCCATTAATTGCCGGGCGGTGCCGGGATGGTTACAGAACAGCGCGGGACATTCAGTGCCCAGTGCGACCCGTGCCGCCTCTGTCAGCGTGGCAAAATCAACTACAAAATCGGGGCTGGGATGGTCTTTATCATGCAGGGCGTAATGCAGGGCATCTGCCAGAACCAGCCGTCCTTCTGCATCTGTATTGCCAACCTCTACAGCAATGCCGGCAGCGGTATCAATAACATCAAGCGGGCGCATCGCACGTTCTGATATGGCATTTTCAGCTGCCGCGACCAAAACGCGCAAACGGATATTGACCTTTGTGGCCATCAGCGCAGCGGCAAGCCCCAGAACATGGGCTGCCCCGCCCATATCCTTTTTCATCATCTCCATCGCTCTGGAAGGTTTGATGTCCAGCCCCCCTGAATCAAAGCTGATGCCTTTGCCGACCAGCGTAATCACAGGGCCCTTATCGCCCCAGCTCATATCGATAAGGCGGGGCGGAATTTCAGCTGCCCGCCCGACAATATGAATGGCAGGGGCATAGCTTTCCAGCACTTTGCCTTTGGTCACTTTTATTTTGGCAGAAAAGGTCTGGGCAATTTTCTTTGCCGCTGCCTCTATGCCTTGCGGGGTCATTTTATTGGCAGGCTGATTGATCATTTCACGCACAATATGAATACCCCTCACTTGTGCATCCACCGCCCTATCCTGATCTTTTTTTGCGATAGCCAGCAACGCTTTGCGGTCGGCCGATTTTTCCGGCTTATGCGGGGCGAAATGATATTGTGCCAGCCCCCAGCCAAGCTGAATATCGGCTGGGCAGGCCTGTTCTGCAAACCCCATATCGGCTATCCAGCTTCCGGCTGGCAGGGTGTTGGCGGCCATAGCACTCTGCCAGATAATATTTTCATCGATTATCAATGCGGCGGCCTGAATATGGCCATCGGTATCCGGCAGGGGGATACAGCTTGCGACCTTTGCCGGCATGGCGGTTGCGCGCACCCAGTTTCGGGCGGTATCAGACAGGCTGTCCAGCCAGTTATCAAACTGGCTCAGGTGAATAATATAAAGCGGCCGGCTATCTTTTTTCGGGGTGGTTATACCGGATTGATATTCCAGAACTGACATCTTCTATCCATTTGCTTTGGTGCTAAAATTATAAAAATCATGCTGTGTTGCATTTTGCCTCTTGCACATCAGCGCGATATATCAATATCTTCCTCATCAATATATCGGGCAAACATCTGGCGTAAATACAGTGCCAGATAAATCCCTCTGGCCAGCAGATAAACAATAAAGGCGAACATCAGCCCGTCAAGCCCTGCCCAGCCGAATGTATGAACCAGCCCGGCAAACAGGACAAAGGATACCAGCATCCCGTTCCGCATATAATGGCTGGCCGCCGCCCCGACATAAACCCCGTCCATCTGAAAGGCCAAAAAAGAAACAGGCGGAATTAAAACACACCACAGCCATAGATCTGAAATGGCCGCTTGCAAGGGGGCTTGCCCGGTCAGAATGGGCAGAATAAGCCCTTCAAAAACATATAAAATGGCCGCCATGATACCTGCGGCAATCGCTGCTAATAAAGTGGTGCGCTGCAAAATAAGTCTCAGCCTGGCGCGGCTTTTTGCGCCAATCGCCGCCCCGACCAGCGCTTCGGTGGCATGGGCAAATCCATCCAGGCCAAAAGCGATAAAGCCAAAGATCACCAGCATCATCTGTATCGCCGCAAGCGAGATATCGCCGCTACTGGCCGCCTTGGATAAAAGAAGGGCTTCTACCGCCCATAACAGCAAGGTACGTGCGCTTAAATCGCGGGCAATTTTAAACATACCCAGCCATTTATCTCTGGCAAAAAAGATGGTTTTATCGAGGCTGTTCAGGCGCAAGGGAAAGTGGCCGGGCTGGGCGCGGACAATAAAAAACATCAGGATAAAGCCTGCCCATTCTGCGACCAGCGAGGCAGTTGCCACACCGTCTATATCCATGCCCAGCCCCAGCACAAAAATAAAATTCAACGCGATATTCACAATATTGATAAAGATAAGCTGGGTCATACATAGCCGCATGGCTTGCTGGCCAAACAGCCAGCCTATCATCACCGCATTGCCCAGCGTGGCAGGCAGCCCCCATATCCGAATGGAAAAATAGCTGTCCATATGGGCAGAGGCGGCAGGCGAGGTATCTATCCAATGCATAGCGAGCAGAAGAATCAATGGATGAACAAGGATAAAGAAGACGCTTCCCAACAGGGCAATAAGCTGGCTGCGGATAAAGATATGGCTGACCTCATCTGTTTGGCCTGCCCCCAGCGCGCGTGAGGTCAGACCCGTTGTTCCCATCCGCAAAAAGCTGAAAGCCAGAACAATTGCCCCGAACATCAAACCGCCCAGTGCCACCCCGCCAACAAAAGCCGGATCAGGCAAATGCCCCATCATCGCAACATCCACTGCGCCTACCAGCGGCACGGTCATGGTAGATACCATAACAGGCCAGGAAAGCGCCCAGATATGCGAATAGCTGGTATCCGGCAAGACAGGGATATTTTTATCTGTTGGGCGGGATAATTTCATCATCTGCGCTTTTATGCTGATTTAAAGAAATTTCAAAATACTATTATCGCCTATGGCCTATCTCTTTGCTAGCGGTGCGGGGCTATTTTCGATAGGGTTGGACAAGAATAAAAAACAGATAATAACCCTATACAGGCAATGATGGGCAGCGATGCGCTTATCCGGAAAATCATTTAGCGAAAACTGGCAATATTGGCTGGCAGAGATAGCCCCTCGTCGCCCTGTTTTTTGGATAATGCTGGCCGGGATTTTTCTGGCGGTGCTGATAGGCCATCAAAGCCTGGAAGTCATTGACCGCGATGAAGCCCGCTTTGCCCAGGCCAGCAAGCAAATGCTGTTGAGCGGCGATCTGATCACCCCCTATTTTATGGATGAAATGCGGGCAAAAAAACCGATTGCTATCTATTGGTTGCAATCTGCTTCTGCGGCTATTTTTGGTCATTTTGATATTGCCAGCTATCGCCTGCCATCTTTACTGGCCATGCTGGCTGCGCTTGTCCTGACCTATCGGCTGGGCGTGCGGATGTGGCCGGATTTGCGTTTTCTGCCTATCATTTCGGTTTTATTGCTGGCCGCCAGCCCGGTGATGATAGCCGAAGCCCATCTTGCCAAAACAGATGCGGTATTACTGGCGGTTATTTTATGCCAGCAATTTTATCTATGGCAGCTTTATCAGCATTATCAGCTATCGGACGAGCCGCCGGTTGCCAGCCGCCTGTTCGTCGGGTTTTGGCTGTTCATGGCGATAGGCATTCTGGTCAAGGGGCCGATTGCGCCGCTGATTGCCCTGACCACAATCGCGGGGCTGACCCTATTGGACAGGCAGGTAAAATGGCTTGTCCATCTGGCGTTTATTCGCGGTATTTTTATTCTGGCGATTATCACCCTGCCCTGGGTGGTGGCGGTATCCTATCAAACAGACGGGGCGTTTCTGGATATTGCTATTCGCGGTGATTTTATCTCGAAAGTGCAATCGGGACAGGAATCGCATGGTGCGCCTTTTGGTACCTATTTTGGATTGCTTGGGCTGTTATTTTTTCCAGGCATTGCCTTTGCCGGATTTTTATTCACGCAAGGGCGCGATATGCTGCGCCATCCTGCCAGCCGATTTTGTTTTGCCTGGCTGGCGGGATACTGGCTGGTAATAGAGCTGGTGCCCACCAAATTACCGCATTATATCCTGCCAGTTTTGCCTGCCCTTGCATTGTTAATTGCCAATGCGCTGCTCAGCCCGCTTGCCCCGCCCGGCCGCATCCAGCGTTTCCTTGTCCTGACAGGCTATGGCCTGGCGGTGTTATGGGGGCTGGTTCTTGCCGGGGCCAGCTTTTGGCTGGCGATAACCTATGGCGGACAGTCCGGCGGGTCGGCCTTTATCTTTGCGATGCTTGCCGGCTTGCTGGTCAGCTTTATTTTATGGCGGCTTTGGGGCTGGTATCGCGGCCGGCAGCTAGGTGATTTACTGGCGATTTGCGGGGCAGGGATAGCCCTGCATCTGGTGCTGATTGCCGGCCTGTTTGCCAGCCTGTCCCAGATCCATATTGCCAATCGTCTGAAAGCCCATATTGCCAGCTTGCCCAGCCGGCCAGCGGCGATTGCACTGGTTGGCTATCACGAACCTTCGGCTGTCTTTCATCTGGGTCAGGATATTTTGCTTCTTGATGTTAAACAGGCAGCCCTTTTTATGGCCGAAGCCCCGGACGGTCTGGCCATTATCGAAGAGCGTCACCGTGCTGAATTTATCCAGCTCTCTCAGCAGCTGGAACAGGATTTGGGGGTCAGGGATACGCTTGCTGGAACAAACATCTCAAAAGGGCGCAATATTCGCCTGTTTTTCTATCAACATACGGCCAATATGCGGCCGGCGCAAAGGGCGGCTGATTGACACTGGCCAAGCGGACAGTCTATAGGAATATAGAAATTTTTTACCAGCCGATAATCTTGTTAAAAAAATCAAAGCAGGTGTTCACATATCATGGCGCGCATTTCCAAGCAGACACCTGAAAAATCTGTTCCTGAAAAATCTGTTCCTGAAATATCTATTCCTGAAATATCTATTTTGGTGCCAGTGATGAACGAGCAGGGCAATATTCGCCCGCTGATAGACGAGATTGCCGCTGTTTATGCTGGCCGGCCGTTTGAAATAATCTATGTGAATGATGCCAGTACAGATGGCACATCAGCAGATTTAGCAGACGCCCAAAATCATATCCCCCAATTGCGGGTTTTGCATCATCAAAATCGTTCCGGACAATCGGCTGCGGTGCGCACCGCCCTGCTGGCGGCCAAAGCCCCGTTAATAGCGGTTCTGGATGGCGATGGCCAGAATATTCCGTCTGATCTGCCGGCGCTGGAAGCTGCCCTTTTGGCTGCCCGTCCGGCAAGGGGGATGGCAGGCGGGGTGCGCGTTACCCGCAAAGATACCGCCCTTCGCCGCCAGGCATCAGCGGTGGCCAGATGGCTCAGACGCAGCCTGTTGAAAGATGACCATCCCGATAGTGGATGCGGGCTAAAAGTGGTCGATAGGGATATCTTTGTTAACCTTCCTTTTTTTAATCATATGCACCGTTTTATGCCGGCACTGGTGCGCCGTGAGGGGGGCTGTGTTATCGCGGTGCCGGTCGGGCATAGAATGCGCGCGCGCGGCCGTTCAAAATATGGTATTCTGGACAGGTTGCTGGTCGGTATTTCAGATATGCTGGGGGTTATCTGGCTGTTGCGCCGGATGCCGAAAACAGGGAAAGTTATTGAAGATAGCGCGCGCAAAACATCTTTAAAAAAATCTTCAAAAAAATCTTCCGGTAAATCTTCCGGTAAATCTTCCGGTAAATCTTCAAAAACCGCTTCCGGGAAAAAAGCAGGGGCAAGAGGCTAAATGTTAGAGGCACTTTCGGGCATAATAGGCGCTGGGGCTCTGTTTATCGGGCAAGTTTTGCTCGGCCTGTTACCGTTTCTGCCTGCCTCGATTGGTACTAACCCCGAACAGTTGATGCTGATAATTGGCTTTGCCGGTCAGGGGCTGTTTGCGATGCGCTTTATCATCCAATGGTTGAAATCCG
>JAURQT010000041.1 GCA_030835985.1 Alphaproteobacteria bacterium | reverse complement strand
TTGCAAATATGTTTGTCTCCAGGGCGCTCTTGATTTTTTGTTTTTCATATACACATAGATAAAAGAGGCGAACCGGATTTCTTTCGCCCGTTTCACATCTGCACGGCCGCAGGTAAAAAAATAGGATTTTAATCATGACTGAACGCTTACCTACAACGCATCTGCCGGTATTGCCCTTGCGGGATATTGTTGTTTTTCCGCATATGATTGTGCCTTTATTTGTCGGCCGGGAAAAATCGGTGCGCGCGCTGGAAGCGGTAATGTCGGAAAACAAGCAAATTTTGTTATTAACCCAGACAGATGCCGCGATAGAAGATCCCGGTGCAGAAGATATGTTCACGATGGGGACAGTGGGCAATATCCTGCAATTGCTGAAACTGCCTGACGGGACAGTAAAGGTTCTGGTCGAAGGGGTGATACGTGCACAAGTCTCCAGCTTGGATGAAACCGGGACATATATGACCGGCCAGGCCGTTGAATTGGAAGATATCAAAAGCACCGAGCCGGAACTGGCCGCGCTGGGCAAGGCAACGGTTCAGCAGTTTGAACATTACATCAAATTAAATAAAAAAATCGCTTCCGAAGTGATGGTATCTATTAACCAAATAGAGGAAACCAGCAAGATTGCCGATACGATTGCCTCGCATCTGGCCGTGAAAATCGTGGAAAAACAGAAATTGCTGGAAATCGAGGATGTCCAGGAGCGTCTGGAAGCTATTTATGGCATTATGGAAGGCGAGATCGGCGTATTGCAGGTAGAAAAACGTATCCGCAACCGCGTCAAACGCCAGATGGAAAAAACCCAGCGCGAATATTATCTGAACGAGCAGATGAAGGCTATTCAAAAAGAGCTGGGCGAGGGCGAGGATGGTCGCAATGAAGTGGACGAGATTGCCGAGCAAATCGATGCAGCCAAAATGCCAAAAGAAGCGCGCGATAAAGCAGAAGCCGAGCTGAAAAAGCTGCGTAATATGGGCCCGATGAGCGCAGAAGCCACAGTGGTGCGCAATTATCTGGACTGGATGACCAGTATGCCCTGGAAAAAGGCTAACCGGGTCAATAAAGATATCCTGAAAGCCCGTGAAATTCTGGATGCCGACCATTACGGTCTGGAAAAGGTCAAGGATAGAATTATTGAATTTCTAGCCGTCCAGAAACGCACCAAAAAGGTAAAGGGCCCTATTTTATGTCTGGTCGGCCCTCCTGGTGTGGGCAAAACCTCGCTTGGCAAGTCAATCGCCAAAGCCGCCGGGCGCGAATATGTGCGTATGGCCCTTGGCGGGGTGCGCGATGAGGCTGAAATTCGCGGCCATCGCCGTACCTATATTGGCTCTATGCCGGGTAAAATCGTGCAAGGGATGAAAAAGGCCGGCAAGAATAACCCGCTCTTTCTGCTGGATGAGATTGATAAAATTGGCTCGGACTGGCGCGGCGATCCCAGCTCTGCCTTGCTGGAAGTGCTAGACCCTGCCCAGAATGCGACCTTCCAGGATCACTATCTGGAGGTGGATTTTGATTTGTCCAATGTGATGTTTATCACCACCGCAAACAGCTTGAATATGCCGCAACCCTTGCTGGATCGCATGGAAATAATCCGTCTTTCCGGCTATACCGAAGATGAAAAGCGGGAAATTGCCCGCGCCCATCTCATTCCGCGTCAGATGGCCGAACATGGCCTGAACGATAAAGAGTTGGTCATTGAGGAAGACGCGTTAATCGGGGTTATCCGCAATTATACACGCGAAGCGGGGGTGCGTAATCTGGAACGGGAAATCGCCAAAATTGCCAGAAAGGCAGTGACCCGTATCGTCAGCAATCAGACCAAAACCCTGAATGTGTCGGCAAAGGATTTACAAGATTATCTGGGCGTTCCGCGCTTTAAATTCGGGGAAATTGATGCCGAAGATCAAATAGGGGTGGTGACCGGCCTTGCCTGGACAGAGGTAGGCGGCGAGTTATTGCAAGTCGAGGCGGTAAAAGTACCCGGCAAAGGCAAGATTACCGCAACTGGCAAGCTGGGCGATGTAATGAAAGAGTCTATTCAGGCATCTGAATTTTTCATCAAATCACGTGCCGCCGCGTATGGTATTGATCTGGAAAAAGCTGAAAAGCATGATGTGCATGTACATGTCCCGGAAGGGGCAACCCCGAAGGACGGGCCGTCTGCCGGGGTGGCGATGGTCACCTCTATTGTGTCTGCCCATACAGGCAATCCGGTGCGCAAGGATGTGGCCATGACAGGCGAGATTACCTTGCGTGGCCGCGTTTTGGCAATCGGCGGGCTGAAAGAAAAGCTGCTGGCCGCCTTGCGTGGGGGCATTAAAACGGTACTGATTCCAAAGGATAATGAAAAAGACTTAGCCGATGTGCCTGAAAATGTGAAAAAAGAGCTGGAAATTATACCGATTACGCTCATCGATGAAGCGCTTAATGCCGCATTGGTCGCGGATTTAACGCCTATGATAGAGGGCGCAAAGCCAGCAACTGCGCCAATTTCCGGAAAGGTCGAAGGGGCGGAGGATATTACCGCGCATTAATTAAGATAATATTAAGGTATTAATCCTTAATTTTTCGCAGTTTCCCTGAGTTTTTTAGTTGACCCTTTCAAGGATGGGTGGGTAGAGTAGTCTCATTCGCATAGTAGCGATTTACTTAACACTCTATCTTTATAAGGGGATAAACCCATGAACAAAAACGATTTGGTTTCTGCTGTAGCTGAACATTCAGGGCTCTCAAAGACGGACGCTGGCCGCGCTGTTGACGCAGTTTTTGGCTCAATTGAAGGGGCATTAAAAGCTGGTGATGAAGTAAGAATTGTAGGTTTTGGGTCATTTTCTGTTGCACATCGTGCGGCAAGCACTGGTCGTAACCCACGCACAGGCGAAGCAATTCAAATTGCTGCCTCAAAGCAGCCTAAATTTAAGGCAGGTGCACCATTGAAAGCTGCTGTTAACGGTTAATTTCATTTTGACATTAGCGTTGACCCATGGCATATGTGGGTCAACGTTTTTTTATGGCAAGACAGGGTGGTTAGCTCAGCTGGGAGAGCAATTCGTTTACACCGAATAGGTCGGGGGTTCGAACCCCTCACCACCCACCATAAAAATATGGATAACAATTCAGCACAAATTTTTCGAACGTTAAAGTAGAGACAGGCCAAGGCCTGTTTTTTTATGCCTTTATTTATATCTTTTTTTTATGTCTTTTTTGGGGCTGTTCTCTTGCCAGCCTGGTCGTGAGCGTTGCACACTAAAGCGTAAATTCTATTCAAATTCGGCAGCAGTTATAAGGAAGCCACGCAATGACAGGCAAATATTCATTTGGCCCCCATCACCTGAGCCCGTCCGGTTTATGTTTCGGGACGATGCAATTCGGGGCAGGGGCATCGAAAAGCGATAGTGCAGAGATGTATAATGCCTGTCGTGAGGCGGGGATAAATTTTTTTGATACCGCCTATGTTTATAATGAAGGCCGGTCTGAGGAAATTCTGGGCACGCTGATAGCAAAAGAGCGCGAGGATATCATTCTGGTGACCAAGGCAGGGGCGGTTGGCGGCAGCTCTGCTAAAAATATCCGCAGCCAGCTGGAAACCAGCCTGACCCGCATGCGCCAGGACTATACTGATATTTTTTTCCTGCATCGCTTTGATGATGATGTGCCGCTGGAAGAAAGTTTTGCCGAACTGGCTGTTCTGAAGGAAGAGAAAAAATATTTCCAGCTTGGCGTGTCCAATTTTGCCGCATGGCAGGTGATGAAAGCACAAGGGGTTGCCCGGCTTCACGGCTATCCGACCATCGATATTCTGCAACCGATGTATAATCTGGTAAAACGCCAGGCAGAGGTGGAAATCCTGCCCATGGCGGCGGCTGAACATATCGCGGTTATCAGCTATAGCCCGCTTGGTGGCGGCTTGCTGACAGGTAAATATCGCGGCGGTATCGCTGGCGAGGGGCGCTTTAGCTGGGATGAGAAATATGCCATGCGATATGGTCAGGACTGGATGCATCATGCCGCCAATAGCCTGTCTGAAATTGCCGCAGAACTAGGCACAAATCCGGCCGCCCTTGCGGTGGCGTGGGTCGCCAAAAACCCGGCTATTACGGCCCCTATCATCAGTGCGCGTAATATAGAACAGCTTGCCCCATCGCTGGCGGCGGCCGATATCACGCTGGACAGCAATATTTATGCCCGGCTGAACGCGCTGGTACCGACCCCGCCACCTGCCACAGACAGGCTGGAAGAACAGGGATAAAAAGGCGCCGCGTCAGGGGTAGTAAACAAAAAGGGGGAGCGGGTATGTACGGCATCATTTTTGAGGTTTGGCCATATACCAGCGGCCGCGATAGATATTTTGAGCTGGCCGCGAAGTTGAAAACACTTCTGGTTCAGCAGCCCGGCTTTATTTCGGTGGAGAGATTTGAAAGCCTGATGGAAGAGGGCAAGCTGTTAAGCCTGTCTTTTTGGGAGTCAGAAGAGGCTATTTTGAGCTGGCGCGCCCAGCTTGACCATATAGAGGCACAAAAAGAGGGCAAGGAAAAGCTGTTTGAGCGCTATCGAATCCGCGTGGTAAAAATAGAGCGCGATTACAGATTTTCAGCAGATACCCCATAGCGGGGGGCGACTTATTTTTGCCCGATTGCCCCGGTTGACGCGGCAAAAATGCGTGCTAGCCAAAGGGGTGGGGCGGCTTATTTCTGCCCGATCGCCCCGGTTGGCGCGGCAAAAATGCGTGTTAGCCAAAGGGGTGGGGCGACTTATTTTTGCATAGAGACGCGGATGTTATGAAAATCTGCAGGCGGCTCTAACAGGCGGGTTTTATATATTTTTTCACTATCGCCAGCGACTTCCTCGCCCGCAACCGCCATTGGCCAGGCCATCAGTTGTTTATTGTCTTTATTGATAAGCTCGATTTCAAATAACCTTGGCCGTCCGCTGGCATTTCCGCGATTAATCACGGTGATAAAAATATCCAGTGCGCGCCCCAGTTCGGTATCGACCATCTGGTAATTCGCCCCCTTTAGCGCAAAATCAGCCATCGCCGGGGCAGCC
>JAURQT010000040.1 GCA_030835985.1 Alphaproteobacteria bacterium | reverse complement strand
CTGTAGTTCAATTGGTTAGAACCCACGGCTCATAACCGTGTTGTTGCAGGTTCGAGTCCTGCCGGGCCCACCATTTTTCCCCCTCGATACAGAGGGTTACCACCCCCATTTTGATCAAAATTTATTGGTATTGTTTACCCTTACTCTCAAACACCTCTTTTGCTGAACTGGCAGATGCTATTGCTTGCCTCACATCCGCTTGCGTCATATCCAAGACTTTGTATTCATCATTAATTTTAGCAATGCTTTCAATGCGTTGAAATATTTCAGAATGTTTTTCAGCATATTGAGCAAGCCCTTTTAACTTGGGCAGGGAATCCGAAAGGTGTGTCCCAATTCTGCGTCAATATCTTTGGTGCGTTTAAGTAAGTCTGTTAGCCGCGACACAATGTGATGTCCCCAATTTCATATCGGCAGATAACCTATGAGCGGGACAAATCAAAAGGCTCAACACAGACTATATGGTAGGTTTTCCACCATCTTCACCAGTGTATTATAATTATCTAATTCACTGTATTTATTATATTAATTAGGAAAATAGCCCTAGTTGCATCATCTATCAAGGCAAAAATTATACCCCCCCATCACGCCGGGATGCCGGTGGCTTCTGCGGTCAGGGTGGCTTGCAGGAACAAAGATTTATCTGCGCCCAAATCGATTTCATCTATCGCTTCGGACAGGCTGGTTTCAACAGATTTTGCCCCGGCCTCTGTGGCGCGGCGCATGGCCATTTCTGTGGCGGCCTTTCGGGCGATATCCAGTGCGTCTTGCAAACTGGCACTGTCTTTCAGCCCGTCTGGCAGATGGATGCGGAACACCCCGTCCTTGGGCTGGGTGACCAGTATCATCACCCGCTGGCGCACCGAACCTGCGGCTGCCCCCACCGCCCCTGCAACCTCTGAAAAGGGCGGGACAATCAGCTCTGCCCCGACCAGCCGGGCAATATCGGGGTAATAGGCGGCCGCGGATGCCCCAAGGGCTATCAATGGCAGTTTCAGGTCAAGCCCGACATTGGCAATCTGGCGGCTATTTCCGGGGCGAGTATTGGATGGACGCTGGCTATGAGAGGCGATTTGTGCCTGCCGCAAACTATTGACCAGAAAGGCAGAAGAAGAAACGGTGTTTTCACCCTCTCCTTGTTCGGCAAAACCGGCATCCAGCAAGCTGATGGCCGATTGCAGGGTAAGGGTATCCAGGCTCATCTGGCTGATGGTGTGAATATCTGTGGCCAGCACTTGCCCGGCGGCGGTTTTCTGGCGTGCCAGCAACTGTGCGCCCAGCGCGGCCGCCTCGCCATCAAAGCGGGTAAACTGGCCGGTGATATGGGCCGCATCGGTGGGGGTAAAGCAGGAGAATATCAGCAAGCCGCGCCGCACCAGCCTGTCTACCGCGCCAAGCGCCACTTGCGTGGTGGCCAATTCTGCCAGAGCAACTGGCGAGCCTGCTATGACCTTTTCGGCCAGCCTGGCCTCCGAGCGGCTGAGCCATTCCGGCACGCCCTCTGGCATCAGGGCAAGGACAAAGCGGCCGTCATGGGGCTGGGCGATAGGCTGATCCAGCTGTTTTTTCAGCTGTTCTTTGATGTCAGGATAATCCTGTGCCAGCAGGCTGAGCGGTATTGCCCGTCTGGGCCCCATCAATAATTCAGGCTGCATTGCCCGGTTATCGGCACGTATCTCGCTATCGCCGCCCAACCCTCTTGTACGGATATGGGCCGCCTCAACCATCGTGCGCCAGCCGCCAATATGCGCCCCTTCATGGCTCAGCAGAGCCGCCCCATCTTGCAGGCGCGCAATATCGGTGGTCGTTCCGCCAATATCGGCGACCAGAGCCTGTTTTTTATTGGCAAGGAAAGCTGCCCCTGCCAGGCTGGCCGCAGGGCCGGACAGGATGGTTTCCACAGGCCGGGTGCGGGCATAATCAATATGCAAGAGCGAGCCATCGCCCTTTACCACCATCAGCGGACAGCCAAGCCCAAGATGGGCCATTTGCGCCTCGGTTGCCCTGACCAGCCTGTCCAGCAAGCTGATCAGCCGCGCATTTAACAATGTGGTCAGTGCCCGTCTTGGCCCGCCAAGGGCAGAGGAAAGCTCAAAGCTGCAACTGACTGGCAGGCCGGTTTGTTCGCGCAAGATATCGCGTGCCTGGCGCTCATGTTCAGGATTGCGGGTGGCAAAATGGCTGGCTACGGCAAAGCTGGATACCCGGCCGCGCACCGCCTCTATTCCCTTCATCAGCCCGGCAACATCCAGGCTGGTTTGCGCCCGCCCATCAGGTTTATGCCCGCCGGCAATCGCAAAATAGGGCTCGGCTCCCAGCGCCTCTTGCAGGCCAGCCCGGCTGAGGATCTGGTCATCAAAGCCTATCAGGATAAGACAGCTTGCCCCGCCAACACTTTCTACCACCGCATTTGTGGCCAGTGTGGTCGATAGGCTGACCAGACGAATATCCGCGCTACTTCCGCCAAAAATAGCCAGCGCATCGGCCATCGCTGCGCCCACACCAACCGATAAATCATGGCGGGTAGTAAGCGATTTGGCATGGGCGACCACTTGCCGATTTTCAGCATCCAAAAGGGCGGCATCGGTAAACGTCCCGCCAGTATCCAGACCAAGAATAAGGGTCATTTCTTCACCCTTTTATCCAGCCGAGACAAGAGACATTGGTTCTGCTGTTTCGGCGCGGGTGAAAAAAGCGCCTATCCAGCTGGCCACTATGTCTGCATCTGTCTTGCGGGTCAGGCTGGCCAGCGCGCTATCGGTGCGTGCATCGCCCACGCGCTCGCGGATGACCTCCAGCAAGGCAGCCGAATATTCTGTGCCAAATTCCGGATGACCTTGCAGACAAAAAATATGCCCTTCCTTGGCAAAGCCGCCTATGGCACAAAAGGGGCTGGTCGCAATGGTTTTTGCCCCTGGCGGCAATTTAATGACCTGATCCTGATGAAAATAGATAAGCGAAAAATTATCGATTTCCGGCATCCAGTCCGCCTTGTCTGCGGCGTGCATATCGCGCACGCCAACCCCCCAGCCATCTGGCCATTTCGTCACTTCCCCGCCAAGTGCCTTTGCCACAGCCTGATGGCCAAAACAAATGCCGCATACCG
>JAURQT010000039.1 GCA_030835985.1 Alphaproteobacteria bacterium | reverse complement strand
GGCATAGGCTTTCCCGGCTATCGCGGCGGGCCATTGGGATGGGCAGATTATCCGCGTGACTAGCACGCGCCCTGCCCAAACCGTTTTTTTTTGCTTCGGGCTTGGCTGCTCCGGCTTGGCGGCTCTGGTCTAGATTTTTGTATCGACAATCACCGCGATACCTTGCCCGCCGCCAATACACATTGTGGCCAGCCCGTATCGCGCATCCCGGCGATGCAGCTCATAGACCAGCTTGGTCAGGATAATCGCGCCTGTTGCCCCGACCGGATGGCCAAGGGCAATCGCCCCGCCATTCGGGTTGACAATATCGCTGGCAAAGCCCAGCTCTTTGGTTACCGCACAAGCCTGGGCAGCAAAGGCTTCATTGCTTTCCACTACATCGATATCGCTGATTTTCAGGCCAGCACGTTCCAGTGCCATTTGCGAGGCAGGAACAGGCCCCATTCCCATAATACGGGCAGGCACACCGCCAAATCCATACGCAATAATCTTTGCCAAAGGCGATTTGCCGTTTTGTTGGGCGACTGTTTCATTGGCCAGAACAAGGGCGGCTGCCCCGTCATTGATACCAGAAGAATTGCCAGCAGTTACCGCCCCATCCTTGGCAAAGGCCGGGCGCAGGCCAGACAGGCTATCCAGGCTGGTCTCCGCGCGGGGATGCTCATCTTCTGTAAAGAGCCTTGTCTCGCGGCGGTGCTTAACCTCAACCGGTGTGATCTGTTCGGCAAAATAGCCATTTTTTATTGCATTGGCCGCGCGTTGCTGGCTGGCAAGGGCAAATTCATCCATATCCTGGCGCGAAATATCATAATCAGAGGCCACATTTTCAGCTGTAATACCCATATGACCCAGCCCAAAGGGATCTTGCAAGGCGCCCAGCATCATATCGGTCATTTCTGTATGGCCAAGGCGTGCGCCCCAGCGCATGGCCGGTACCAGATAGCCGCCCTTGCTCATCACCTCTGCCCCGCCGGCAATGGCGGTTTGGGTATCGCCCAGCTGGATCAGCTGGGTCGCACTTACCACCGCTTGCAAACCGCTGCCACACAGGCGGTTGACGGTCAGGGCAGGGGCGCTATCGGCCATGCCAGAGCCTATGGTAATACAGCGCGAGATATACATATCGCGCGGCTCGGTATGGATAACATGGCCAAAGACACCATGCCCGATTTCCTCAGCCGATAGGCCGGAACGCGCGATAGCTTCGGTACTGGCCACAATGCCCAGATCAATCGGCGCGCTATCTTTCAATGCGCCACCAAAGCTGCCGATTGCGGTACGCGCAGCAGATAAAATATAAACAGGGTTCATTACAGCTATCCTCCAGCTTGTTCAGCTTTAGTCAATCCTTGCAGCCTTGGTATAGGAAAGCACAGCTTTTGTCATATCCTGCAATCCCATATCGCCACCAAATTCCATCGGGCGCAGGCCGCCATCGGCAAAGCCATCGCTAACCGCCTGTTCTATCAGCCTGGCAGCCTCCAGCATCCTGTCGTTGCCTGCCTGCCAGCCCAGCCAGTCCAGCATCATTGCCCCGCTTAATATCGCGGCCAGCGGATTGGCTTTATCCTGTCCCATAATATCGGGTGCGCTGCCATGGGCAGGCTGGAACAGGCAATGATTATCGCCAATTTCAGCAGAGGCTGCCATACCCATGCCGCCCACAAGACCGCCTGCCAGATCCGATAAAATATCGCCAAACATATTTTCCATGACCAGCACATCCAGCTCCCACGGCTTTTTTACCAGCTCCAGTGCTTGTGCATCGACATAGGCATAGCTTTTTTCGATATCGGGGAAATGGGCAGCGCGTTCATCAAAGATTTTGCGAAAAAACGCAAAGGCCTGAAACACATTGGCCTTATCCACGCAGGTTAACATCCCCTTGCCTCCGGATGATTTGCGCCGCTCTGCCAGGCGAAAGGCAAAATCACATAATCTTTCTGTAACCGAGCGGGTCAGGCGTAAGGTCTCCCTTGCTTCGTCCTGGTTGGTTTTCGGGCTTCTGTCATGCACGGCTGCGGTGTAAAACAGCCCTTCGGTACATTCGCGGATAATGACCAAATCAATCTCATTTGCCCGCTCATCCAATAGCATACGCGGTGCGCCCTTATAGGCCTTTACCGGCCGCACGCCGGCATATAGCTCAAAGCGCTCTCGCAGGCGTAAATGCGGGGCGATTTCTGTCCCGTCCTTTGCCCGAATGGCGGGCAGGCCAATGGCCCCGACATACATGGCATCTGCCTTGCCTGCGCGCTCCTCGCCATCTGTTTCAATATCCTGGCCTGTATCGCGGTAATAGCCAGCCCCTGCCATAATTTCATGCTGGTGAAGATGAAAGCCGCCCATCCGGGCCTGTGCCGCCTCTATCACGGCAAAGGTGGCGTCTGTTACTTCTGTGCCAATGCCATCACCGGCAAGAATAGCGATTTCAAAACTGTCTTTTGACATATGATTTCCTTTATTGATAGCCGGGTTTTGCAGGCGATATCTATCTGATTGCTGGTTGATTTATGCGCCTCAACCCAGCAACTCTTTTCGGAGCATGAATTTCTGCAGCTTGCCAGTAGAGGTTTTCGGGATTTCGGTAAAGCGCACATCTTTTGGACATTTAAAGCCTGCCAGATGTTCACGGGTAAAGGCAATCACTTCTTCTGCATTTGCAGCAGCACCTTCCTTCATTTCCAGAAAGGCACAGGGTACTTCGCCCCATTTTTCATCCGGCTTGGCCACAACAGCAGCAAAGGCGACCCCGGGAAAACGATATAAAACACTCTCAATCTCTACCGATGATATGTTCTCGCCGCCGGAAATGATGATATCTTTCAGCCTGTCCTTTATCTCGATATAGCCATTTGGATGGCGCACCGCCAAATCGCCCGATTTGAACATCCCGCTGCCAAGGGCTTCTTCTGTGGCTTCGGGGTTTTTGTGATAGCCCTTCATAATGCAGTTAGAGCGGAAACACACCTCGCCCAATGTCTGGCCATCTGCCGGGACAGGTTTGCCGGTTTCCTGATCCAGAATTTCAACCGATTCCGTATGGGCAAAGCGCACCCCCTGGCGAGCCTTGATAGTTGCCCGCTCGCCAAAATCCAGCCCGTTCCATTCTTCATGCCAGGCACAATGGGCCAGGTGGCCATAGGTTTCGGTCAGCCCGTATACTTGCGTCACATTAAAGCCCAGCTTTTCAATTTTTTCCAGAATGGCAGCAGGTGGCGGGGCACCGGCTGTCATGGCATGAACCGTCCAGTCCGGCTTCTGGATAACGCTATCAGGGGCATTTACCAGCATGGACAAAACAATAGGCGCGCCGCCAAAATGGGTGATTTTATGTTCATGCAATAGCGGATAAATCACTTCCGGGGCGATTTTACGGCAACACACCACCGTACCGGCCAGTATCGCCATCATCCAGGCGTGTCCCCAGCCATTACAATGGAACATCGGCACCACATATAAATAGGTTGGGTGCATGGGCATATTCCAGACAGGAATAGTACCCATCGCCATGAGATAGGCGCCGCGATGATGATACACCACGCCCTTTGGACGGCCGCTTGTGCCAGAGGTATAATTCAGTGCCATGGCAGACCATTCATCTGCTGGCATTTGCCAGGCATAATCGCTATCTCCGCCTGCAATAAAGGCTTCATATTCTATCTCGCCAAGACGGCTGCCATTGGCAGAATCACTATCCTGGCTGTCGACAATATCAATGATGGCAAGCGATTTGTTGGGGCTTTGTTCGAGCGCTTCTTTCATGGTAGCGCCAAAGGCCGCATCAGTAATCAGAATTTTGGTATCGGCATGATCCAGAATATAGGCAATGGTCGAGATATCGAGGCGCGTATTAAGGGTATTTAAAACCGCCCCTGCCATCGCCACGCCAAAATGGGCTTCAAACATGGCTGGCACATTTGGTGCCATTACTGTCACCACTTCGCCGGGTTTGATGCCGGCCTTGACCAATGCGCTGGCCAGCCGCACCGCCCGGTCATAAATCTCTGCCCAGCTATAGCGCAAATTTCCGTATATAACGGCTGTTCTGTCTGGATAGATATCGGCTGTGCGCGATAAAAAAGAGATAGGGGTAAGCGCGATATGATTTGCCTCGCGCCTGTCCATAAAGCCGGAATTTGTCACATCCAATTTATTCATCCAAAACCCTCATCCCTGTCTTTTTAAAGAGGCGTTACTTGCCTTTTTTAAAAGGCAGCTCGCATATCATGGCTGGCCGCCTTTGCCCGTCTATTTCCACCTCTATTTGCCGGCCATTTTCAGCCTGCTCCGATGCTAGCATAGCAAGGCCGAGATTTAAGTCAAAATCAGGCGAATAGACAGCAGAGGTCACAAAGCCGCAAGTTTGTCCCTGAATAGTGCAAGGCGCAATTTTTGTGATAGGGGCAATTTTATCGCCGTGAATATGCACGCCCATGATGCGCTTTTTCAGACCAGCCTCACGCTGGTTCAGCAAAGCCTGCTTGCCAATGAATTCATGCCCCGATTCCAGCTGGCAAAATTTTTCCAGGCCACATTCCAGCGGCGTATCCTCGCGCGTCATATCATTGCCATAGGATAGCAGGCCGCCTTCTATGCGTTCAATCAGGTTGGGGCAGCCTGCGCGCATATCATATTCTTTGCCCGCTTCCCAGATATCATCCCATAGCTGCAGGCCAAGCGTGCTATCATGCAAATAGATTTCGAACCCGCCCTGTTTGCTCCAGCCAGAACGGGCGATCATTAGTTTATGGCCGCGCCAGGTAAAATAATCAAAGGCAAAGAACTTCAGCGCGGTAACCGCCTCGCCAAAAACCTCTGCCATCACCTGATTGGCCAGTGGGCCTTGAATGGCAAGGGGGCTGACATCCGGCTCGGATATCTCTACCTCCAGCTGATAGGCATGGGCAAGGCCGGCTGCCCATAACAGCATATCTGAATCCGCAATCGAGAACCAAAACAGATCATCTGCGATACATAAGGCAATAGGGTCATTTAACATACCGCCATTTGCCATACAGATAGGGGTGTAATAGCCTTTGCCCGGCACCGCCTTTGTCAGATCACGCGCGCTCATCATCACGGCCAATTTACGCGCATCGCGGCCTTTTATCTGTACCTGGCGTTCTGCTGCCACATCCCATATTTGGACTGCCCGTTTTAAATGCGCGCAATCTTCTTCCAGCGAGGCAAAGCTGGCCGGCAGCAACATATGGTTATAGACAGTATAGGCAGACAGGCCAGAGGCCTCAATGCGGGCGCTAAAGGGGGTTGAACGCACGCGCCGTGATGCAAAAACAGGAAATCCAGACATATTCTACCCTTCTTTATCATCCTAATCTGCAATAAGGGACAGAGCCAGCTTGGCAAAAAAGCCGCTGCCAGCGCCTTTGCAGAGGGGCGGTGTTTGCCAGCGCGCCCAACGCCCGGTTTTATTGCCAGAATGCAGCTTTTATAGCAACCGATTAATCTGGCTAATAAACAGGGAAAGCCCCAATCCCAGCAGCAAAATGGCAAAGCTGAAATCTATCTGTTTTTGATAGCGTCCCAGCCAGGTCTGGCTGGCACTGGTGCTGGCAATATATACCATCAGGATATATACCGCTGCATCGATAAAGCCGGCCATGCTGGCCATTGCAAAATGGGTTAAAAGATTTTGTCCCGGGGTAATAAACTGGCTAAATAGCGAGGCGAAAAAGGTGGCAATTTTCGGGTTTAACAGGGCAATGGCCAGCCCGTCACGAAAGCTGTGGCGCAGGCTGGCAACAGGTGCTGGCGGTGTAT
>JAURQT010000038.1 GCA_030835985.1 Alphaproteobacteria bacterium | reverse complement strand
CTTCCAGCTGAAAGCCAAAGCGGCCAATTTTGTGCTGAACCCCTTATATATGCGGGGCAGACATGCATGTACCGGAACGGCGAACATAGCCGCCCCCTGTATCGGCCGCCCAGATACCATTACTGGTCTGATCATCCCCGCCGCCAGGCGCGGTGATACACCAGTTGGCCGCCAGACCGCATCTGTTGGTATAAACAGGCTCAGTACCCGATGCGCCGGACGATACCACTGTCAGCCATCCACGCCGAAGAGAGGAGAAATAATAGGGCAGGCCGGCACGCACACTCACCTGATTATCGCGCTGATTCCCGGCCGCCCACACCATCACCATGCCGCTATTGACCGCCGATTGCCAGGCCGCCAGTTCACGCGGCAATGTGGTTTCAATTTCCCCGCGCGAAATATCATTTATTTCAATTCTGGATCCCCAGCTATTATTCAGAATATGCAGATTTTTACGCCGTGCATCACTGACCAGGCCGGGGATCATAGCCTCGCCGCTTCGGCCACCAAAATTGCCATATTGATTCAGGATACGATAGGCATAAAGCTGGCTTTTCGGGGCAACCCCATGCATCCCCACCCCGTCTTTTGCAGCGCCCAAAATAGCGGCAACATGGGTGCCATGCCCATGTAAATCAATCCGGCCATCCGAGGCGCTTTGCCAGTCACCGCCGGCATGTACCCGTCCGGAAAATTCGGAATGGCGGCCATCAATGCCGGAATCCACCACCCCGATACGGATATTGCGCCCGCTATAGCCCGCCCCAAGGGCAGCAGCGGCCGAAACCTGTTGCAAGCCTGGCTGGGCGGCATATTCACGGCCCGCCCCGCCAAATGGCGCCTGTCCACCACCGCCGCCGCCGCCGCCAATACAGGCAGAAAGGGAAAATAGAAGAAAACCGGAGAAGATGGAAAAACCCTGCTGGACATATCTTGCCATACACATCGAAACACTCCCTGTCCTTGAACAAAAGAACAGGGGTATTAGATTTTTCTAATAAACCATACGCACCTTATCGGTCAGTTTGGATGTCCATCAGGATAGCCCTCCTCCTTTTGAGCTTATCCTTTTGGGGGGTTTATCCTTTTTTGGGGGGGCTTATCCTTTTTAGGCAAAGGCGATAGTTCTATATTGTCAATAAAGCTTACGAAGGGTAGTCTCAGCCGCGCATGGATGCTGAACCGCATTTCGTGATGAAACAGGCAAGGGGGATAATGCTGACATGAACGCCTTATTGATATTAATCGATAATATTATTGATATCTATATTTTCACCCTGTTGGCCTATGTGATTGCCAGCTGGCTGGTGGCGTTTCGGATTGTCAATCCATGGCAGCCCTTTGTTCGGGTTGTCCTGCAAGGGCTGGGCCGATTGCATGAACCGTTGCTGGGGCGGATTCGCAGTGTTTTACCTGATCTGGGCGGGATTGATATCAGCCCTATCATCGTGTTGCTGGCCGTCCAGTTTGGCCGCAATATATTATTTGAATATCTGAGCTAGGATAGCCGGGATAAGAGATATTTTCCGGCTGGCCATAAGGGCTGTTTAAACAGATTTGGGGGATGGCAAAATGAGCGCGAAACTTATTGATGGCAAGGCTTTTTCAAATCAGCTGGTCGATAAAATTGCCCGGCAGGTCAGCCTGTTGCAATCTGTACATCATTTCACCCCCGGCCTTGCGGTAATTCTGGTTGGCGAAGACCCTGCCAGTCAGGTTTATGTACGCAACAAGGCAGAGCGCACCAAAAAAAGCGGGATGCGCTCTATTGAACATCGCCTGCCAGAACAGACCAGCCAGGAAGAGCTGCTTGCCCTGATAGACAAGATGAACAGGGATGAGGCGATAGATGGCATTTTGGTACAATTGCCCCTGCCGGCACAAATTGATGACAAGGCGGTTATTCAGGCCATCGCCCCGGAAAAGGATGTAGATGGCTTTCATGTGGTCAATGCCGGATTGCTGGCAACAGGCCAGCCAGGCATCGTCCCCTGCACCCCTTATGGCTGCTTGCTGTTATTACAGGATCATTTTGGCGATTTAAGCGGCTTGCATGCGGTGATTGTTGGCCGCTCCAATATTGTTGGCAAACCAATGGCCCAATTATTATTAAATGCCCATGCAACCGTAACCATTGCCCATTCCCGCACCAAAGAGCTGGAGAAAACCTGTCAGCAAGCAGATATTCTGGTTGCCGCTGTCGGCCGGCCGGAAATGATTACCGGCGACTGGATTAAAAAAGGGGCAATGGTAATTGATGTGGGCATTAACCGTGTTCCCGCCCCGGAACGCGGGGAAGGCAAATTTCGCCTGACCGGGGATGTGGCATTTGACAGCGCATCCCGGCAAGCAGCCGCGATTACCCCTGTGCCAGGCGGGGTAGGCCCGATGACCATTGCCTGTCTGCTGCGCAACACATTGGTTGCGGCATGTCGTCGCCGGGACATTGTTATTGATGAATTTTAGGCTATGTAAAGCCTGTAGCAAGTTTTATTGTAATCGCCCTTCGATAGGCGGCAGAGGAGCGCGCTGATGATACCAGCAGCCACACAAACATCTATCCTTTCCGGTTCAGGATGGCCGGAAGCCATTATGATTATCGGGCTGATAGGTGTCGCTGCCATTTTATTTTGGGGCGTCATTACAATGGGACGGGGCGGGGCATATAATAAAAGTAAATCAAATAAAATTATGCGCTATCGTATTATTGCCCAGGCAGTGGTGTTATTGATATTTATATCGCTGTTATGGTTTCGCCAATCGGCCTAAAGAACAAACAGACAGGAATTGATAATATCATCATGGTCAAGCTGAATAAAATTTATACCCGCACAGGCGATGATGGCAAAACCAGCCTGGTTGGCGGTGGACGTGTATCCAAACATGCCAAACGCCCGGCCGCCTATGGCGAGGTAGACGAGCTAAACTCTGTATTGGGGATGGCACGCCTGGAATGTGATGATGCGATGGACAGCCAGCTGGCGCGTATCCAGAATGATTTATTTGAATTGGGCGCAGATTTGGCCACTGTCGATGATATGAAGCCTGCTTTGCGTATTACCGCAGAGCAGGTTACCCGTCTGGAGACAGAAATTGATGCGATTAACGAGAATCTTTCAGCGCTAAATTCGTTTATTTTGCCTGGCGGAACAGCCCTTGCTGCCTGGCTGCATCTGGCCAGAACCGTTGCCAGACGGGCAGAGCGCCAAATGACAGAGCTGGCCGCTGTCGAGCCGGTAAATGAACATGCAATGCGCTATATAAATCGGCTATCAGATTTGTTGTTCGTGCTGGCCCGCCATGCTAATGATGGGGGCAAAAAAGATATTTTATGGGTGCCAGGTGGCACACAGGAAGAAAAATAGGATAGCTGGCAGGCAGCGTGGCAACACTGCCAAAACCGGCTGGATGCCAAGATATGCCAG
>JAURQT010000037.1 GCA_030835985.1 Alphaproteobacteria bacterium | reverse complement strand
CATCACGGTCAATGGATTTGCGCGGGGTCAGGATAGAGGAGGTGGGCTTAATCGCAACCCTTACCACAATATCCTGGCCAGTTGAAATGCCGCCTAATACCCCGCCATTATGGTTAGACAGGAACACAGGGCTGCCATCCTTGGCCATCCGCATCTCGTCCCCTGCCAGATGACCGGGGAGTGCTGATAGCCCAAAGCCTGAGCCAATCTCTACCCCTTTTGCGGCATTAATGCTCATCATCGCCGAGGCGATTTCTGCATCCAGCTTGCCATAAAGGGGTTGGCCCAGACCGGCTGGAATGCCGGTTGCGACAATTTCCAGAACCGCCCCTGCAGACGAGCCGCTTTTGCGTACCTCATCCAGATAGCTTTCCCAATTTTTTGCCGCCACGCTGTCACCGCAGAAAAAAGGGTTTTGGTCTATCTGCGCGATATCGAAATTTTTTCTGTCAATCTCATGCGGGCCAATTTGTACCACAGAGCCAAATAGCTGATAGCTATCGCCCAAAATCTTTTTCAGGGCGATATCGGCAATCGCCCCTGCTGCTACCCTTACCGCTGTTTCTCTGGCAGAAGAGCGGCCACCACCGCGATAGTCGCGATGCCCGTATTTTGCATCATAGGTATAATCGGCATGACCCGGGCGATATTGTTTGGCGATATCCCCGTAATCCCTGGAACGCTGGTCGGTATTTTGAATAACCAGCGATATGGGCGTGCCGGTTGTCCGCCCCTCAAATACGCCAGACAGTATTTCTACCGCATCTGCTTCTTGTCGCTGGGTAACAAAGCGGCTCTGGCCAGGTCTGCGCCTGTCCATATAGAGCTGAATATCTGCCTCGCTTAGAAACAGGCCGGGCGGCACGCCATCGACGATACAGCCAATAGCTTTGCCATGGCTTTCCCCAAAGCTGGTAAAAGAAAATAATGTTCCGAAACTATTATCGCCCATTTTATCAGACTACAGAAATATCGGGCGCATCCACCGCCTTCATGCCGACCACATGGTAGCCGCAATCTACATGATGGGTTTCGCCCGATACACCAGAGGAAAGATCAGATAACAGATATAAACCGGAGCCGCCAACATCATCCAGCGTAACATTACGCTTAAGCGGCGAGTTATATTCATTCCATTTCAAAATATATCTGAAATCACCAATACCCGATGCGGCCAGTGTTTTCATTGGCCCTGCAGAAAGCCCGTTAACACGGATGTTTTTGCCGCCCAGATCAACCGCCAGATAGCGCACAGAGGCTTCCAGTGCAGCCTTGGCAACGCCCATAACATTATAATGGGGCATTACCCGCTCTGCCCCGTAATAGGTCAGGGTCAGCAAAGAGCCGCCATCAGGCATCATCGCCGCGGCCCGGCGCGCAATGCTGGTAAAGGAATAAACAGAAATATCCATGGTGCGGGTGAAATTATCGCGGCTGGTATCAACATATTCGCCCTTTAATTCCTCTTTATCGGAATAGGCGATGGCATGCAGGACAAAATCCAGCTTGCCCCATTTTTCCTTTAGCGTATCAAAGACGCTGTCTATTGAGGCTTCATCGGTTACATCACATGGCATGACCATATCGCTGCCAACGGATGCTGCCAACGGGCCAACCCGCTTTTTCAACGCATCGCCCTGATAGGTAAAGGCCAGCTCTGCCCCGGCCGCTGCGGCTTGTGCAGCAATGCCCCAGGCGATGGATCTGTCATTGGCAACGCCCATAATCAGGCCGCGTTTTCCGTTCATAATCGATGATGATTGAGACATATAACCCTCTTTAAACTATACGATATTCTGTTTTGGTGGTATCTGCTGGTCTGCCATTCGGCGGTTTGTTACCTGCAATGCCGACAGATAGTCCAGCCAAAAGCTGTGAAATAGATGTAGCAAATTCAGCGCGATAAATCCAGCCAGATAGAATAGCCCGGACAGAATCAAAAAAGCAGTGCCATCCGGCCTGTTCTATCCAGGCCATAAAGCGCAATCCAGAAGGGACAATCCGGCTATGTGTCTAGTTCAGAGAATAACTGACCTGTTTTCTGATCTCGACCTTGTCCCCAATCGAAGCCGGGCTTGGATCTTCAATGGTCAGAATACGGCCATCTGCTTCAATTTGCAGGCGATATCCTATGGTTTTTGTGATTTCCTCTTCCAGCAGGATGCGACTGGTTTGACAGACTTCCTGCTGGCGATAGCCCACAATATTGCCTTGCCGGGTGCTGTTTTTGGCATGTTGATGCCCCAGCAATGCCCCGGCAACGGCGCCGGCCGCCCCGCCTCCATCTGCATCGGATAATTTGTTGCCCACCGCCGAGCCGATTAGCCCGCCAATGATCATCGAGCCGATTTCATCGCCCTGCTGAGCCTCGCCATATACCGGCACTTCTTCAATGGCGCAGCTACGCTCATCTTTAGGGGTTTTGCGGATATAGGATTGGGTAAGGATATCCACTTTGGTAACGGTTCCCACAACGCTTTCTATCCGGGTTTCTGCCAAGCTGGCAGAGGCCGGTAAAATCATACCCGCTAAGGCAACCATTGACATAAAAGAAGATAGTTTCATGGCTCTGTCTTTCCGCGAAAAGCAAGTTTATTGCGCATCAATTTATAATCAATTTTTAATTAATTTTTATTGGCGCAAAATAAAACTACGCACAGATAGTGGCAAATTTTAGGCATAGTTTTATTGGCTATTTTTGCCCGATTAAACAGGCTGTATCTGTGAGGTCAGGCATAAAACAGATAGACCAAATTGTCCTCCGGGCGATGCTTGTTTTTCTGGCGCTCAGACCTAATATAAGGGTTGGACGCTTTGCTGCCGAGCCGCACGAAAAAAATCAAAAAATTCAAAGGAGATATCTTTTATGGGTGTATTGGACGCAGATAATCTGGATATTGATCCCTACCAATTATTTGATAGCTGGTTTGCCGAAGCCAAAAAAAGCGAAATTAACGATGCGGACGCGATGGCGATTGCCTCGGTAGATAGCGATGGTATGCCATCTGTTCGGATGGTGCTATTAAAGGAAATTACTTCCGAGGGGTTTGTTTTTTATACAAATTATACCAGCCGCAAAGCCTCCGAGTTGCTGGCAACCGGCAAGGCAGCCTTTGTGATGCATTGGAAATCCTTGCGCCGCCAGGTACGGGTTAGCGGCAAGGTCGAACAGGTACCGGCCGCACAGTCAGATGCCTATTTCGCCAGCCGTCCACGCGGCAGCCAAATCGGGGCATGGGCATCAGCGCAATCCAGTCCGCTAGATAGCCGAAAAACCCTGCAAGAGGCAGTGGCGGCTGCTGAAACCCGCTATTCAGAGGATATTCCAAGACCACCGCATTGGGGCGGTTTTTTAATTCGGCCAGACGAGATTGAATTTTGGGCAGATGGCGAATATCGGCTACATGACCGCTTTCGCTATACCAGAAATGCGGCAGGCATCTGGCAAGCCACACGCCTTTATCCCTGATTTTTAGCAGATTGATAATTTGCCTTGCCGGTCTTTTTAGCCCTTATATGCCCGAATCTGTCAAAACAGAGTCGCTTTGACGCATATTTTTGATACCGCTTGTGTCAGGCTAATATTCGACAATTTTTTTTCATGTAATTTCAATAGCAAGTAATGCGAAGGGCAGTGAAATGAAAAGCCATGCAAGAGTTGTGATTATTGGTGGCGGTGCGGTTGGGGTCAGCACCCTTTATCATCTGGCAAAAAAAGGCTGGTCAGATGTTGTGCTGATCGAACGCAAGGAGCTAACAAGCGGCTCTACCTGGCATGCGGCCGGTTTGTTGCCCTTGTTTAATATGTCCTATTCGGTTGGGCAGATCCATAAATATTCGGTCAATCTGTATCGCAGCCTGCAAGAGGAAACAGGGCTAAACCCGGGTCTCTCGCAAGTATCCAATATTCGTCTGGCCACCCATCAGGACAGGATGGATGAATATTTACAATATGCCGGTGTCGCCGAAACCATCGGGGTGGAGGTAGAAAAATTAACCCCGGATGAAGTGATCGATATTTGGCCATTGGCGGTCAAGGACGGGCTTATCGGGGCTATTCGCCATCCCGATGATGGCTATATCCAGCCAGCAGATTTAACCCAGGCACTTGCCAAGGGTGCGCGCGACAGAGGCGCTGAAATTTACCGCAATACAGCTGTAACGGCTATTTCCCGCACCACTTCCGGGGAATGGCAGGTGACAACCGATAAGGGCGAGATCACGTGCGAGCATGTGGTATCGGCTACTGGCAATTTTGCCCGCCGCACCGGGGCGATGGTGGGGCTGGATATCCCGGTTATTCCGGTCGAACATCAATATATCGTGACCGAGCCGCATCCCGCTATTCGCGAACGTCAGGCCAAAGGCTTGCCGGAAATGGGCGTTTTGCGCGAAAGTGACGGCTCGTGGTATATGCGCGAGGAAAATGGCGGCCTGATTTTGGGGCCGTATGAAAAAGGCGCACCGGTCTGTTATTTTGATGGCCCGGATGAAGATAGCGAATATGAGCTGTTTCAGGAAGATCTGGAACGGCTGATGCCCCATATTGAATCAGCCATTGCCCGGGTGCCAGCCTTTGCCGAAGTTGGCGTGAAAAAAGTCTATAACGGGGCGATTGCCTATACCCCGGATGGCAGCCCGATTGTTGGCCCTGCATGGGATTTGCCGAATTTCTGGCTGAATGAAGGGCATAGTTTTGGCATTACGGCCGCCGGCGGGGCAGGCTGGCAATTGGCAGAATGGATTGTCGAGGGCGAGCCCACCATTGATATGAACGGGGTCGATCCGCGCCGTTTTGGTGAGTATGCCACCAAGAGTTTTCTGAAAGAAAAAAATGAAGAGGCCTATGCCAATGTCTTTACCGTCCATTATCCGGATGAGGAAAGAGAGGCCGCGCGCCCGTTGCGTACCACGCCATGTTATGACCGGCTAAAGGCTATGGGGGCGGTCTTTGGCCAGAAATTTGGCTGGGAGCGGGCAAACTGGTTCGCTCCGGAAGGGGTGGCAGCTGAGGATCACTGGTCGTTCCGCCGGTCAGGCTGGTTTGAATATGTCGGGGCAGAAGTCGCCAATGTAACCACAAATTGCGGCTTGCTGGATATGTCTGCCTTTGCCAAATGCCGTATCGAAGGGCCGGGCGCAGAAGCCTTTTTAGAAAATCTGATCGCCAATAAATTGCCGAAAAAGGTCGGCCGGGTGATATTGGCACACGCGCTGGCACCGCGCGGCGGGGTACATTCCGAATTTACCATCATGCGCGAGGCAGAAGACAGCTTTTATATTGTATCAGCAGGTGCAGCCCAGCGCCTGGATCATGACTGGCTGAAAAAACACCTGCCGGATGATCGCTCTGTTAGCTATACCAACCTGACCAATTCGATGGGGGTTTTGGTACTGGCAGGGCCAAAATCGCGCGACCTGTTGCAAAAGCTGACCTTGAGCGATTTGTCCAATGCCGCTTTCCCATGGCTAACTGGCCAGCAAATAGATGTCCATCTGGCACCGTCATTGGCGATGCGGGTGAATTTTGTGGGCGAGCTGGGCTGGGAGCTGCATCACCCTATCGAATATCAAAATCATATTTTTGATGCCCTGTTCGCCGCCGGTGCAGAATTTGGCCTGAAACCATTTGGTATTCGCGCGATGGATGCAATGCGTCTGGAAAAATCCTATCGCATGGTTGGCACAGAGATGAGCATTGAATATGCTGCCTTTGAATCCGGCTTGCATCGTTTTGTGCAGATGCAAAAAGAAGCCTTTATCGGGCGCGACGGGCTGGCCGAATGGCAGGAAAAAGGCTTTACCAACAGCTTTGTTACGCTAGAGGTAAGGGGGGTAGAAGATGCCGATGCCCTTGGCGGCAATCCGCTTTATAAAGATGGCAAGCTGGTTGGCCGTGCCACCTCTGGCGGTTATGGTTTCCGGGTGCAAAAATCATTGGCACTGGCAATGGTATCGCCTGAGCTGGCAGAAGCCGGAACGGTTCTGGAAATCGATATTTTAGGGCGCCGCTTTGATGCGGTGGTCATCGAAGAAAGCCCGTTTGACCCGGCAAATGAAAAATTGCGGGCATAAGGTGGGAAAATCGCCCTGCTTCCCCAGCTAGGCTGATCTGGATAAATAGGACAAAAAAGATGGATGATATTACCTCTCAAAAACGGTCACGGCGCGGCGGCGGCAGGGATGCACGGCGCAGTGCAAGACAAAGCAGTTCAGCCTCTTCTGCGCCCTATCTGGTACGTAAAATTCCGCCTGTGGATATGCTGAGTGATGAAGCCTGCGAGATAATCGAGCATAATGCAGAGACCGTTCTGGAAGAAATCGGGATCGAATTTCGCGATGATCCGGAAGCGCTGGCTATCCTGAAAGACAAGGGGTGCGATGTAGATGGCGAGCGGGTACATTTTCCGCGCGGCCTGGCAATAGAGCTTTGTAAAACCGCCCCGTCCGAATTTACCCAATATGCCCGTAATCCGGAAAGATCAGTGGTGATCGGCGGCAATAATACGGTCTTTGCCCCTGTTTATGGCCCGCCTTTTGTGCGCGATCTGGAAGGCGAGCGCCGCTATGCCAGAATTGAGGATTTTAACAATTTTGTAAAGCTGGTCTATATGCTGCCCGGTTTGCATCATTCAGGCGGTACGGTGTGCGAGCCGGTAGACCTGCCGGTTACCAAGCGGCATCTGGAAATGCTCTATGCCCATTTGCGCTATTCGGACAAGCCCTATATGGGCTCGGTTACCGCCCCGGACAGGGCAGCAGATTGTGTCGCCTTGTCAAAGATTATGTTTGGCGATGAGTTTGTGGATCAGAATTGTGTGATGGTCTCGCTGATTAACGCCAATTCGCCGATGACATGGGATGATACGATGCTGGGCGCCTTGAAAGTCTATGCACGGGCAGGTCAGGGATGTGTCATATCGCCCTTTATTCTGTCCGGGGCCATGTCGCCTGTTTCGGTGGCAGGTACATTAACCCAAATTCTGGCAGAAGCGATGAGCGGTATTGCCTTTACCCAGGCGGTAAATCCCGGTGCACCGGTGATTTTTGGCAGCTTTGCCAGCTCTATTTCGATGCAGACAGGCGCCCCTACCTTTGGCACGCCGGAACCGGCAAAAGTGCTTTATGGCGCGGCAAAGCTGGCACGGCGGCTGAATGTCCCGTTCCGTTCTGGCGGGTCTTTTACCGCATCCAAAACAGCCGATGCCCAGGCGGCCTATGAAAGCGCACATACTCTGTTGCCAACTGTTCTGGGCGGGGTGAATTTTGCCCTGCATGCGGCCGGCTGGATGGAAGGCGGGCTGGTCGCGGACTATGCCAAATTATTGCTGGATGCCGATCAGCTCACCATGATGGAAAGCATGGCGGCGGGCATTGATATATCTGAAAATGGTCTGGCACTGGATGCGCTTCGCGAAACCGGGCCTGGCCAGCATTTTCTGGGTAGCAGCCATACACAGGCTAATTTCGAAACCGCTTTCTGGCGGTCTTCTCTGGCCGATAACACCACCTTTGAGCAATGGGAAAGTGAAGGGCGTATTGAGAGCGAGCAACGCGCGCGTAATCGGGCTATCCAGATGCTGAATGAGTATCAGCCGCCCGAGATTGACCCGGCAATTGATGCTGGTTTACGCGATTATATTGCCACCCGAATGGCGGCTCTGCCAGATAGCGATTATTAATTACCTATGCGGCGCAGGGCTGGTATCCAGACGATAGCCATATTCGATGGCGGCATCTTTTAGCCAGCTGGTAACATAGTCTGAAAAGCTGGTGCGGCAGAATAATAGCAAGCTATCCTCGGCATCACGTGCCAGGGTGACGCTTGCGTGCGAAAGCAGGGATTGTGCGCAATGGCCTTTGGCAAAAATAGCGGGGTGCAAATCCAGCCCGCATCCTTTGGCCAGCACATCCAGCCGCCTTGCCCCGCCCAGCCGCAAAATACGTATCGCATCTGTTATGATGGTCGCCGCATAATGGGTATCTTTTAGCGTTGCGCCCAGCTTTAACATAAACTCTGCTTGCCGGGCTTCGTCTATCATCAGCAAGGTTTCATCCGGGCCCAGCCACATCGCACGGCTTGCGCCAATGATGCTTAATCTGTTGGGCTGTGTGGGCAGGGCTGTTCCGAACAGGGTGTCCAGACTAGCCTTGATCTTGTCCGAAGCCCGCAGATTAATCAGGGTCTTACCGCTAATGGCCGCAAGGGTCAGGCCCGGCGCACCGCCTTCCGGGTTAGGCATAATATCGGGCAGGGCGGTGATTTGCGGCATCTGGGCATGCGGGTTAGTGCTGGCCATTGAGACGCTCTCCTTTCGGATCATAAAAATTGGTATCGGTGATGGTCGCTTCAATAGGCGGCTTGCCATCCAGCATCGGGAAATAGACTGTCTCGCCTTTACGGGCATGGCCGCCACGCAACAGCGCCATCGCAATAGAATGACCAAGATTGGGGCTGAAATAAGAAGAGGTTACGTGCCCCAGCATATCTACCGGCGGCGGCTGGTTCGGGTCCAGTACGGCATGCGCCCCTTCGGGGATAATCTGTTTTGGATCTTTGGTGCGTAATCCAACCAGCTGTTTGCGATCGCCCAGCCCCATAGATTGCCGGGCAAGGGCCCGCTTGCCAATAAAATCCGGCTTTTTGTCATACACAATCCAGCCCATCCCCAGATCATAAGGGGTAACCGTGCCATCTGTTTCCTGACCAACAATGATAAAGCCTTTTTCTGCCCGCAGCACATGCATGGCTTCTGTGCCATAAGGGGTAATGCCAAAATTTTTCCCCGCCCGCATCAAACTTGTCCAGAGTGCCATGCCATATCGGGCAGGCACATTAATTTCATAAGACAGCTCGCCGGTAAAAGAGATACGGTAAATTCGGGCAGGCAAGCCGGAAATATGCCCCTCACGCATGGACATAAAGCTGAAATTGTCATCGCCAAGGTCAATATCTGTTCCGGCAGCTTTCAGGATTTCTCTGGCCGCAGGGCCGGACAGGGTGGCCACCGCCCATTGTTCGGTGACAGAGGTGAGATAGACCTGTAAATCCGGCCATTCTGTTTGCAACCATTCTTCCAGCCAGTCCAGAACACCTGCTGCCCCGCCGGTTGTGGTGGTCATATGGAAATGATCCTCTGCCAGACGGGTCGTAACCCCGTCATCCATGACCATCCCGTCTTCTTTGCACATCAATCCATAGCGGCATTTGCTAACCCCCAGCTTTAGCCAGCTATTAGTATAGATACGGTTTAAAAATTCCGCCGCATCGCGCCCTCTGATATCAATTTTGCCCAGAGTAGAAGCATCCAGCAGGCCGGCATATTGACGCGCGGCTTCTACCTCGCGAATGACGGCCTCTTGTATGTTCTCGCCGTCTTTTGGATAATACCAGGCACGCATCCATTGGCCGACATGTTCAAACTTTGCCCCTGCCGCACGGTGCCATTTATCCATTGGGGTGGTACGCACAGGGTCAAATAATCCGCCAATATCGCGCCCGGCTATCATGCCGATAGAAGTCGGTGTATAGGGCATACGAAAGGTGGTTGTGCCAACAGACGGGATATCGCTTGCGCGTTCCCTTGCCAGTATGGCCAGCGCATTAATGTTCGATGTTTTGCCCTGATCGGTCGCCATGCCGGTAGTGGTATAGCGTTTGACATGCTCGACAGAATGATAGCCCTCGCGCACTGCCAGCTGGATATCATTAGCTGTCACATCATTTTGAAAATCGACAAATGCCTTGCCGCCTTGCCCGGCTGGCTGGCCGGTTGGTATCTGCCAGATGGGCATCGGCGTCCATTTGATTTTTGTTGCGGTGATTTCGGGCAGGGTTATTTCTGCTGCCTCTCCTGAATTCGCCTTAATAGCTTTCCGGGCAGCGGCTATGGCTTCTTTTGCCCCGATAGCGGCATCAAAACTGCCATTACATGATCCAACAGACTGTTCCGCCTCATGGGTAGTGGACGGCCGAAAGCAATGGCTGCGCTCATCCCATTTTAATTTGCCTCTGGCTTGCGAATGTAAATGCACCACCGGGTTCATACCGCCGGACATCATCACCAGATCGCAATCAAAATGTTCCGGCTCGCCCGTCAGTGCATCTCCTGCCTCGCTCAATGGGGCGATTTCAACCCGGGCAACATGCAAGCGTCCATGTGCAGCAATAATGCCTGAACCAATGCGTGTCAGTATGCCCAGATCTGTTGCCTGTTTTATCAGGGCAGGCGAGGGGTTCTGGCGTGTATCAACAATCACCTTTATCCGGCAGCCGGCACGATGCAGGGCAAAGGCGTTATGCCAGGCAGCATCATTATTGGTCATTAAAATCCCGCGCGTACCCACCAGCACGCCATATTGGCACAGATAGGTCTGGGCAGCAGAAGCCAGCATCACTCCGGGCAGGTCATTGCCAGCAAAGACAAGCGGGCGTTCAATCGCCCCGGTTGCCAATATTACCTGACGGGCGCGCACTTTCCATAAACGTTGACGCGGCAGATGTGCCGGTTTTTCGGCAAGATGGTCGCTTACCCGCTCGGCCAGGGTCAGAAAATTGTGATCGCCATAGCCAAAACAGGTGGTGCGCGATAGCAAGGTCACATTCTCCATCTCTTGCAGCCGAGAGACAGCCTGTTCTGCCCATGCCTGGCCGCTCATGCCATCTATGATTATATCCTCGCAGGCGCGTAGCCAGCCGCCCCATTGGGGCTGGTCTTCGGCTATCAGCACGCGCTGGCCACTTTTTGCCGCTTGCAAGCCAGCCATCAGGCCGGACAGCCCGCCGCCGATAATCACAATGTCAAAATGGGCATGGCGCTTTTCATATCTATCCGGGTCTTTATGGTCATCCCCTGCTTTGCCCAGCCCGGCCGCATGGCGAATAATATGTTCATACATCATCCAGAAGCTGGCAGGCCACATAAAGGTTTTATAATAAAATCCCGCCGGGAAAAAGCGCGACAGAACCGAATTAATCTCGCCCACATCCAGCTTGAGGGAGGGAAAACGATTTTGGGATATGGCTACCAGCCCGTCATAAAGCTCGACTTGTGTGGCTTTCAGATTGGGTTCGATACGGCCATCTGTGCCGACCCCGACCAGGGCGTTTGGCTCTTCTGCCCCGGCACCCATAATACCGCGCGGGCGATGATATTTAAATGACCGTCCGGTAAGATGCACATTATTGGCCAGCAAGGCAGAGGCCAGCGTATCGCCCTTGCATCCCTGATATTTGCGACCATCAAAGGTAAAGCTGATAGGGGTCTGGCTATCAATTGAGGCGCTGCTGCGCGCGGCTATAGTCATATTTTTTTGATTATTTTTCGCCATCACCCTTGCTTACCTTTTTGCGCTGGATGTTTTATTAGTTTTTTGCGATGCCGGTTGGGCGGCTATTTCTGCCTGGCTGTCACGGCGCCAGTTTGCATTATAGGCAGCGCGCCCGGCCTTGCTGACAGGTTTTGCCCCCATCGGATATATTTCCAATATATGATGGGTCAGCGTATCGCGTGCGACATTGAACCAGCGACGGCACCCAGCTGCATGACGCCAGCGTTCCAGAAATACGCCCCTGGGATTGTCCCGATAGAATAAATAATCGGCAAATTCCTTATCGCTCAAGCTGTTTTCGCTTAATGGGCGGGCGATATGTGCCTCGCCGCCACAGGAAAATTCTTCTTCATCTCTTGGCCCGCAATAGGGGCATTTGATTTCCAGCATCTTACTAAAGCTCTCAAAAAAAATCGATGTCTTATCTGCGGTTAATGGGCCACACCGGCCGCGCCATGCTCGTCTATCAGCAAGCCTGTTTCAAAGCGGTTCAGCGCATAGGGCACGGCAATCTCATTTGGCCGGTCATTGGCGATGAGGTCAGCAAATACATGGCCAGAGCCAGGGGTGGCCTTGAACCCGCCTGTTCCCCAGCCACAATTAAAATACAGCCCCTCAATATCGGTGCGCGAGAGGATGGGCGATGCATCCGGGCAGGTATCCACAATCCCGCCCCAATGGCGCAACATCCGCAAGCGCGATAATACCGGGAACAGCTCTACTGCGGCGGCCAGCATATGTTCTGGCACAGGAAAAGAGCCGCGCTGGGCATAGGAATTATATTTATCCACCCCTGCGCCCAATACCATCTCGCCCTTATCGGACTGGCTGATATACATATGTACCGCATTGGACATAATCACCGTATCCAAAATCGGCTTGATAGGCTCGGATACCAGCGCTTGTAAAGGACGGCTGGCAATCGGCAGGCGAATCCCCGCCATATCGGCCAGAACCGAAGAATGGCCAGCGACCACACAGCCTACTTTGCGGGTTTTAATCAGCCCTTTGGTGGTTTCAATGCCTGTTATCTTGCGTCCTTGCCGGCGCAGGCCCACTACCTCGCAATTTTGAATGATATCCACGCCCATATCATCTGCGGCCCGGGCATAGCCCCATGCCACCGCATCATGACGGGCAGTTCCGCCCCGCTTTTGCAAAAAGCCGCCCATCACCGGATAGCGGATGGCGGGATCCATATTCATAATCGGGACGAATTTTTTAATCTCGTCCGGGCTGAGGATGTCTGAATCAATGCCGTTCAGGCGGATAGCATGAACCCGGCGTGACATTTCTTTCAGCTCGTGTTCGGAATGGGCGATGGTCAGAACACCGCGCTGGCTGAACATGATATTGAAGTTTAAATCCTGTGCCAGCCCTTCCCATAATTTCATCGCATGTTCATAAATGGCGGCTGATTCATCCCATAAATAGTTGGAACGAATAATGGTGGTGTTGCGGCCAGTATTGCCGCCGCCCAGCCAGCCTTTTTCAATGACCGCAATATTGGTCATATTATGTACCGAGGCCAGGTAATAGGCGGTGGCCAGCCCATGTCCGCCGCCGCCAATAATCACCGCATCATATTCTGGTTTTGGCTCTGCATGGCGCCATGCCTGTTGCCAGCCCTGATGATAGTCGCCTGCCTGTCTGGCCAGCGAGAATATCGAATAGTGTTTTTTCCTGTCGCGAAGCCCGCGCACGCCTCTATCGATATCTGTGGATGCCATCTTCTTCTCTTTAACTTTGCTTATTTTTCCATCATGTCTGGCGGCAGACTGATTTTTTATCTGCACCAATTTAACGGTTTTTCTGTCTACATCCAATATACCATCTGCTCAAAGGGTGAAAAAACCTGTCTTGCTTTCGACTTCACTTGGTGTTTGGTCGACATCTGTGCATTCCTGCCCTATCTTAAGAGGGGGACATTTTTAAAATATCCGGCTTGCATAAAAAGGAATGAAGATGGCTATCATTAATCGCATCGCTGATTTTCATGAAGAAATGACGGTCTGGCGGCAGACATTGCATGCCCATCCCGAATTGGGATATGAAGAGGTCTGGACATCTGATTTTATCGCCGAAAAATTGGCCAGCTTTGGTATTGAAGTGCATCGCGGCCTTGCCAAAACAGGGGTGGTCGGCGTTCTAAAGGGCAACAGCGATAGCGGGCGGAAAATTGCCTTGCGCGCGGATATGGATGCCCTGCCAATGCCAGAGGCTAACAGCTTTGCGTATAAATCCACCCATGCAGGGCGAATGCATGCTTGCGGACATGACGGGCATATGGCGATGTTGCTTGGGGCGGCACGCTATCTGGCAGAAACACGCCAATTTGACGGGACAGTCTATTTTTATTTCCAGCCTGCCGAAGAAGGCGGGGCAGGCGCAAAGACCATGATGGATGAAGGATTGTTTAAAAAATTTAACGCAGATAGCGTTTGGGGGATGCATAATTGGCCAGGTCTGGAAGCCGGGCATATTGCCATATCACATGGCGCCTGTATGGCGAGCGCCGATCATTTCCATATTGCCATACGCGGTTGTGGCAGCCATGCCGCCATGCCGCATCAGGCAACCGACCCGGTTCTGGCCTCTGCAGCGATTATCCAGTCCTTGCAATCGATTGTCGCGCGCCAGGCCAATCCGGTTGATAGCGCGGTTGTATCGGTAACAATGGTACATGGCGGCAGTGCCTTTAATGTTATCCCGGACGAGGTGGAACTTGGCGGCACATCGCGGGCTATCCTGCCTGAAACACGGCAAAAGATAGAACAGAATATCCGCAAAATCGTTACCTCTCTTGCAACCGCCCATGGTTGCGAGGCAGAAATAGATTGGCGGGCGGGCTATCCGCCTACTATTAATCATAGTGCCGAAGCAGACCGCGCTGCAGAAATTGCGGCCGGGGTTGTGGGGACAGAAAAACTGCATATGGATTTACCCCCTTCGATGGCAGCAGAAGATTTCGCCTTTATGCTGGAGGCCAAAAAAGGGGCCTATATCTGGCTGGGGGCAGGGCCTGCCAGGGAAGGGAAGATGCTGCATAATACTGGCTATGATTTTAATGATATGATATTGCCTGTTGGTACCAGCTATTGGGTAAAGCTGGTGGAAAGCGAGCTGGCAAGCCGATGACAGAGACCCCTCCAACAGACAATAAACAGCGTCGCAAGCTGAATATTCTGGCTATTTTTATTGCCGCGATAGCCCTTATCGGGGCATGTCTTGGCAGTGTCTATGTCTGGGAAAAAATGGGACAGGTGGCGCTGGGATTTCATGGCTGGCTGGCTCTGATAGCCGGGGCAGTTGGAACGATTATTTTGGGATGCGGGCTGATGGCGCTCAGCTTTTATTCCAGCCGTTCCGGACATGATGAAGATGCCTGGACAGACCCGGAAAAACACCGCGACCTGTTTAAGTAAGCGAGGGTGTTTTCTTCTTTTTAAGAACTGTTCTATGGCCTGTGTAAAGCAAAGATGCTTTTTATGCGGGAAAGAGAATCTGTTAAAAAACGATGAATATTTATTCCCAAAAGAGTCAAAATTTTGACTTCCCTGCAAGGGATGGTTTACAGCTCATAAGATGATATGAATGTTTTGAAAACCACCTTGTCTTTTTAAAGGCAAATAGAGCTTTAAATTTATGGAGAAGGAAAAATGGCAGAAAACAAACTTAATGGTAGCGTAGAATTACTGGCCCAGTCTATACGCGATGTATTTCAGGATGCGATGAGCATAACGCGCGAAAATATCAAAGAAGATATGGAATCAATGAAACAGGATGTTGCAAAGAACCTATCTGACATGGAAACACGATTAAACAGCCATATTGATACAACCAACAATAATATGCAGGCACAATTTGCCCGGCAGGAGAAAATTATTTCCAATCTGAAAAGCTAGTCTTTTCCCTGTTATATTTTCTGGTTCAGGGCGCAATCGCTGTCTAGTGGTTGCGTTTTTTATTGTTTCACCGCTTGACTCATTTAGGGGTATTTTTATATCCTTTAAAAAGAACAAAACAAGAACAAATAAAATGGAGGCAGGCATATCTGAAACAGGTTCAGATGTGGCAATAAACAGGCAATGGCACAAATGGGTGAATATATTTCGGCTCAGAGGCAGAACGATAGCTATCTGGACAAGATAGCTGAAACGCCCTGTTCCATGCCTTTGTCGGCGGTGGAAAAATCAGATAAATTTGCCTGTTTGAAACAGAAAATCGCGACCGAACAGGGGAGCAGGACAGGCTATCTTGCCACAAATATTCCCTGTTTTGATCAGGCATTATCGGGCGGTCTGGCCTATCAGCATGTGCATTTAATCGCTACCGCCTATGGTGATGCGGCCGCAACAGGATTTATTCTGGCCTTGTTGCGCGCGCAAATACAACAACGCCCCAACGCCCCGATTATTTGGTGCAGCCCGCGCTTTAGCAGCCAATATGGGCATATATGTGCCGAGGGGATGCTGGCGATGGGGATAAATCCCGGCCAGATTATTTTTATACATGACCCCCATCCTGCCCGCCTGTTATCGGCCTTTGAAGAGGCATTGCAAACCACCGGTATTGCCGGGGTAGTGGCTGAATATGGCTTGCTGGCAGAAAAATCTGATCAGTGGTTGCGCTGGGCACAACGTTTGAGGCGGGCAGCACGTGCAGGCGATAATCTGGGGTTTTTGCTTGGCCCGCCTGCCTCATCTACAGGGTTTGAAACCAGCTGGTCTGTGGCTTCTTTATCTGCACAAACAGCCCATCTGCAAGGCCAGCAAGATTATTCAAAAGACTGGCAGCACGATTGGCGGCCACGCTGGTCGGCGCGCCTGACCAAAAGCCGTAAAGGCTATCTGGCAGAAGCTGATATTTATTATTGCCCGATATCGGGTCAGCTATCCCTGCTGAACGATATTGCCGCAGAACCGGCCGGCCAGGCCTCTTTTGCCTTGCCTGCTACAGCTTCGGGCGCCGATTTTAACGCCGATTTTAAAGATGACGCGCAGCCAGCACCCTATCTGTCTGCTGATTTATCGTCTTACGCAAGCTGAGGCAGGCAGATGACAGCAGAATCTCTTGTCTATCATGGCCGGGATGCCTCTACTGGACGGCGCAAATCTGCGCGGGAGTATCTGTATCTGTATCTGCCGGATTTGCCCTTGCGTCAGGCCTGTATCGAAAAAGGCTGGCAGATGGAAGGGGCTATTGGCCTGTATGCCCGTCACCAGCATACAGACAGGCTTGTCTATCTCTCGTTACTGGCCGGTAAGGCGGGGCTTTCTGCTGGTATGGGGGTGGCCGATGCCAAAGCCCGTCTGCCCGATATTCGCCTGGCCGAGGTCAGGCCGGAACAGGATCGTCTCTGTCTTGAAAAGCTGGCCAGATGGGCCTGGCGCTATAGCCCCCGCACCGGCATAGATGAAACCGGTTGTGGCATTTGGCTGGATATGACCGGAACAAGCCATCTATATGGCGGTATAAAACAGGTTATTGCAGATATTTACAGACGCTTATCCTGTCTGAATATATCTGTTTATTGTGCGGCTGCCCCTTATTATTCGGCGGCACGGGCGCTGGCCTATTATCACCCCTCGGCCAGAAAGGGTGTTGTTGTGCTTTCCTCACGCCGCGCCTTGATGCAGATATTATCAGAATTTCCTTTATCGGTATTATCGCTGGAAGAGGGGGTGGTTCAGGCACTCTCGCAAGCAGGTTTGCGCCGTATTGGCCATTTACAGCCCTTATCCTATGCCCAGCTGGCTATCCGATTTGGCCCCGAACTGGTTCAAAAATGGGCAATGTTATCCGGCAACCGCGATGATACGCCAACCGCGACAGGATCTGTCCCGGCCTTATGGGTCAGCCATGGCTGGCCAGAACCGCTGGCCGGACTGGAAAGCTGGCAGGCGATGATAGATCAGATGATAAAAGAGATAGCTGATATGCTACTGAAAGCCGAAATGGCTGCCAGCTGTTTCGAGCTGGGCTGGCAAACCAGTGATGGCACAATCGGCCGGCTATATTTCAATTTGTCCCGGCCAGGGCGAAGCGGTGATATTCTGAGCCGCCTGATGGCCGGGGCGGCTGAACATATAGAGGCAGAATTTGGCCTTGATTATAGCTGGCTACAGGCACATAAGCTGGCCGCAGAATTGCCGGAAACAGGCTGGCTGGGAACAGATACAACCAGTCTGCAAAGCCAGCAAATCGATCATGTTCTGGATATTCTGGCGGCCAGGCTGGGGGCAGATAAGGTACGGCGCGTTACCCATCATTCTTGCTGGCAGATTAATGACAGTATGGTCTATCAGCCGCTGGCCGATACCCATGCAGATAAAAGCTGGGATATGCCTGTACCTGCCCATTTAACCGCGCCGCGACCGCTTAGATTGTTTGAACCTGCCGAGCCTGTATATGTGGTCGCACTGCTGCCTGATCACCCCCCTGCCATGCTGAGATGGCGCAGAAAAAACTGGCAGATTATTCGGGCAACAGGCCCTGAACGCATAGGGCCGCGCTGGTGGGATGCCGATCAAAAAGGGATAAAAACCCGTGATTATTACCGCGTGGAAACAGGGGATGGCCGGCGGCTATGGGTTTACCGTGAAGGCTTGCCAGAGCGCGGTGAAACAGCCGAATGGTTTGTGCATGGATGTTTTGCATGACCGATATATCCACAGAATATCTGCCACAAAGCGTGCTGGGCTGTCAGACCAATTTCAGCTTTTTGCGCGGGGCATCTCACCCCGAAGAGATTATGCAAACAGCCTCTATGCTGGGCTGGCAGGCCATTGGCATAGCTGATTTGTTCGGGGTTGGCGGGCTGGTACGGGCCTGGTCAGCCAGCAAGGATATTGCCCGGGAAAATAATGGCCGGGAAAATAATGGCCGGGAAAATATAAAAAATACAACAGACAGGATAATTACCCCCCGCCTGATTTCCGGGGCGCGGATATGTCTGGCCGATGGCGGCGATATCCTGTGTTTTGTGCGTAGCCTGGACGGGTATGAATCGCTCTGCCAATGGCTGAGTGCGGCGATGATGCGCTCTGGCCATCAGCAACGTGAATGCCCGGATTTATATATCAGCGATTTAGCCCGTCTTTCTGGCGAGGCCTGTCTTGTTGCCCTGCCGCCTGCCGCGATGGATAACACCTGGCGCGAACAGGTGCGTAGCATGGCACAGATAGCCAAAGGGCTGGTATATATTGGCGGATATTTACGGCGCGATGGTTGTGATGAGCAAAGATTATATCAGCTAAAACAGCAGGCAGATACAGATGGGCTGGAACTGGTTGCACTTGGCGATGTGTTATATCATCACCCCTCGCGCCGCCCATTGGCAGATGTGCTGCATTGTATTCGGGAAAAAACAAATCTGGCACAGGCCGGGCGCACTCTTTCGGCCAATGCCGAGCGTCATTTGCTCAGCCCCCGCGAAATGGCAAGGCGATGGGCGGGATATGAAGATGCCTTGCGGGCTACAGATGCGCTGGCCAATCGCTGTCATTTTACGCTGGAAGATATCTGTTATGCCTATCCCGAACATGATAATAGCAAGGCTGCATATCGCCTGTCTGCCCCGAAAAAACAGGGACGCAGCGCCTTTGAAGAGCTGGCCTATCAAACAGAAAAAGGCAGCCATAAACGCTATCCAGATGGCGTGCCGGAAAAGGTGCAAGCCTATCTGAAACGTGAATTGGCTTTGGTGAAAAAGCTGAATTATGCGCCTTTTTTCCTAACGGTATTTGATATTGTCAGCTTTGCCAGAAGCCGCAATATCTTATGTCAGGGCAGAGGCTCGGCGGCGAATTCAGCGATTTGTTATTGTTTATATATTACCGCGGTTGACCCGAACCGATCCGAGCCGTTATTCGAGCGTTTTATCAGCGAGGCACGCGATGAGCCGCCCGATATTGATGTTGATTTTGAACATAACCGGCGCGAGGAGGTCATCCAGTATATCTATCATCGCTATGGCCGGCATCGTGCCGGGCTGGTCTCGGCGGTTATTACCTATCGCTGGCGCAGTGCTTTGGTGGAAACAGCCAAAGCCTTTGGCCTTAGCCGCGATGTGCAACGCGCCCTTTCCGGCCAGGTTTGGCGCGGCAATGAAAAGGGTATTGATTATAAATCCCTGCAAGCTGCCGGGGTGGATAAACAGGACCCCGCCTTAAAACAGCTACTGATACTTACCCGCCAGCTTTACGGGTTTCCGCGCCACCTGTCGCAACATTCGGGGGGGTTTGTTATTGTGCGCGACAGGCTGGATAAAATCTGTGTTATTCGCCCGGCCGCAATGGCAGGGCGCAGTATCATTGAATGGGACAAGGATGATATTGATGCGCTGGGGCTGTTGAAAATCGATGTGCTAGCATTGGGGATGCTTAGCTGTCTGGCAGGGGCGTTTCATTTAATGCAGCGCCATTATCATCGCCCGCTTGGTCTGGCCAGCATCCCGCCAGAAGATAAACAAACCTATGATATGTTATGTCGCGGGGAATCAGTGGGGGTGTTTCAGGTGGAATCCCGCGCCCAGATGGCAATGTTGCCGCGCCTGCAACCCCGCTCTTTTCATGATTTGGTCGTACAGGTTGCGATTGTCCGGCCAGGCCCTATTCAGGGGGATATGGTGCATCCCTATTTGCGGCGGCGTGCCGGGCTGGAACATGTCACCTATCCATCAGAAGAGTTGCGGGCGGTACTGGAACGCACCCTTGGCGTCCCGCTGTTTCAGGAACAGGCGATGAAAATTGCCATTGTCGGGGCTGGCTTTAGCGGGGCAGAGGCGGACAGGTTGCGCCGGGCAATGGCCACTTTCCGCAAAAATGGGGATATTCATAAATTCCATGACAAGATGATAAATGGCATGGTCGCACGCGGATATGATGCTGATTTTGCCACAGCCTGTTTTCGCCAGATAGAAGGATTTGGCACTTATGGATTTCCTGAATCACACGCCGCCAGCTTTGCCTTGCTGGTCTATGCCTCTGCCTGGCTGAAATGTCATTATCCCGAGATATTTAGCTGTGCGTTATTAAATGCCCAGCCCATGGGGTTTTATCGCCCGGCCCAGCTGGTCGCCGATGCGAAAAAAAGCGGGGTTGAAGTCCGCCCCCTTGATATCAATGCCTCTGACTGGGATAGCACGCTAGAGCCAACAGCCCATGGCCGCCATGCCTTGCGTCTGGGCTTGCGCCTGGTCAAAGGGTTGCGCCAGGGTGATGCAGCGCGGATTGTAGCCTGCCGGGCAGAGGGGTATGACAGCCTGTTATCTGTCATAGGGCGTGCGGATGTACCGGTAAAATCCCTGGAAGTCATCGCTGCGGCTGACGGGTTGCAATCTTTGGGGCTGGATAGCCGGCAAGCCTATTGGCATATCCGTAAAATGGGGCGTATGAAACAGGGCGATCTGCCGCTTTTTGCCTTTGCCCGGACAGAAGATAAAGCAGGGGAGAGAGCCGCCTTGCAGCAAATCAAACCCGCCCCCTTGCCGATATTGGAGATAGGCGAGGCGGTGGCACAGGATTACGCCCTGACCGGCCTGTCATTAAAAGCCCATCCACTGGAATTGCTGGCCAGCTATTTTACGCGCGATAGATGGCAGAGCTGTTCGGCTATCGGTGCGGCAAAAAATGGCCAGCGCTTGCGCCTGATAGGGCTGGTAACCTCGCGCCAGCGCCCGGGTACAGCAAAAGGTACAATGTTCCTCACCATCGAAGATGGCGAATTATCGGTGAATGTGATTGTCTGGCCACATATTGCCGAACGCGACCGGGCAGTATTGCTGGGCGCGCATTTGCTGGGCGTATATGGCAAGGTACAAAAAGAAGGGATTGTCACCCATTTTATTGCCGATGCGTTGCATAGCTGCGATCATTATCTGGGGCTGTTGCAAAATAAAACAGACCTATCAGGCCGGCCAGAAAAGCCAGATAAAGCAGATAAAGGCGGGGATACAGGCCGGGTGATGCGCCTGAAAAGCCGGGATTTCAGATAGGGATATTAGCCGGCATCTGCCAGCGCAGGGGGCAGGGCAATACACGCCGCCCCATTGCTGAGCAAGGCCGCACAGGCAGAGCGGGCTTCCTGTTCTTTTAAATGGCCAAACCGTACCCGCCACAGGGGCAGGCCACCAGACGAGACAAGCGATAATTCAGCTGGCATTAAATCCAGTACGTCATTTGCTGTGCGCCGTGCGCGAATAGCCGCCTTATGGGCAGAAACCCGCCTGGTATAGCTGCCGACCTGGATGGCCCAGCTGGCGGGCTGAGCAGCGGTAACCGGTCTGCGTCCAAAATTTGAAGAGGTGGTTGAAATAGCAGGTGAAGTCGCCGGCGCCGATGGCAGTAATTTGGGCGCTGGTTTAGCCTGTGCAACCTCTATCACCGTATCGGGGCGCGGTATGGGCGCGGTTGGCAGGCGCGCAGAGCGCACCTGAACCGGCTTGATTTTTTTAAATTGCCGGGTCAGCAAATTCACCATATGTTTATCGCGTGTCCGCCCTGTTCGGCCACCAAAAACAACCCCTATCAGCCGTACGCCGCCGCGCTGAACCGTGGCAACCAGATTAAAACCGGAAGCGTTGGTATAACCTGTTTTAATCCCGTCTGTTCCTGAATAGCTGGTCAGCAAGCGGTTGTGATTTTGATATTTCCGGCCATTCCAGACAAAATGTGTATTGCTGAAATAATGAAAATATTGGGGGAAATCACGGCGCATGGCAATCGCCAGCCTGGCCATATCGCGTGCGGTGCTAACCTGTGCACGATTGGGCAGGCCAGAGGCATTTTTAAATATCGTCCGGCTCATCCCGAGCGCCTTTGCCTTGCGGGTCATTTTTTTAGCAAATTCGCGCTCTGTACCGCCTAAATGCTCGGAAACAACCGTGGCCACATCATTGGCAGATTTTGTCACCAGCGCCAAAATAGCGTGCTCAACACTGATACTCTGCCCCACTTTCAGATACAGCTTTGAGGGCGAACGGCTGGCGGCAACGCGGCTGACTTTCATCTTTGTGTTTTTGGAAACCTTGCCTGTCTGCAAGGCTTCAAACAGCATATATAGGGTCATGATTTTTGTCAGAGAGGCAGGATAAAGCTTTTTATCCGCATTTCTGGAATAAAGGACTTTGCCGCTTGTCTCTTCCATGATCAGCGAGGCATAGCGCGGATTTGCCGAAGCTGGCACAGACAGAACAGCCAATAAGGCAAAGACCAGCAAGCCGGCAACCATCGCCATCAGGCGATGCCGCGCAAGGGCGGGCTGCGCTGGCAAGCATTGTAAAAGCTGTTGTGCTATTTTCAAACTATTCTTCTCGTATCGGCTATGGTCTATTGCTTTGAGATTACTATATTTAATAAGTGTAACCAACCCGATAAACGGGGGATGTGTCCAAAATCAGGCCAGGGTAATGTAAAAAAAGTGCCTATTTCATGATTTTTTTGCCCTTTCGCACTTGGGATATTCAAATTAAGTGCCAATATTGATAGAGTTAATAGGCGATAATGCTCAAAGCGAGCAGGTGTTTGAACTGATGAGCAAAAAAGACGAATTTGATAATAATAAAGATGGTCAGGTTGTTCTTGAAAAAGAGCCAAAAACCAAAAAGCCGTCGCTCTACCGCGTCATCATGCTGAATGATGATTACACGCCAATGGAATTTGTGGTGCATGTATTGCAACGCTTTTTTGGTCATAATTACGAGGCCGCCCAGCAGATCATGTTACATGTGCATCAGCGCGGTGTCGGGATTTGCGGGGTCTATACCTATGAGGTCGCCGAAGCAAAGGCCAGCCAGGTGATGTCTTTTGCCCGTCAAAATGAACATCCCCTGCAATTGCAACTAGAAAAGGAATAGCCGGATGCTGTCAGAGGAACTTGAAGATACCTTGCGCCGGGCGCTGGCGATTGCAGGCGATCATGCCCATGAATTTGCCACGCTGGAACATTTGCTGCTGGCGATGACCGAAGATGCAGATGCGCTGCAAGTACTGCAAGGCTGCAAAGTCGATATCGAACAATTGCGCGATTTGTTGCAAACCCATATCGATGACGAGCTTTCCTCTATTATTAACCCGTCCGAAAATCTGGAAGTTCAGCCTACCTCGGGCTTTCAGCGGGTGGTACAGCGGGCCATTATTCATACCCAATCCTCGGGGCGCGGGCCTGCGACCGGGGCAAATATTCTTATAGCCCTGTATTCCGAGCGCGAAAGCCATGCGGTGTGGTTTTTAAATTCGCTGAATATGAGCCGTCTGGATGCGGTATCTTTTGTCAGCCATGGCAATGGCGATCCGGTACGCGGGGCAGAGGATCAGACCGGTGAGGCAGAGGCGGGCAATGCGGGCGCAGATGCGCTGGCAGAATATGCTGTCAATCTGAATGTAAAGGCAGCAGAAGGGCGGATTGACCCGCTTATCGGCCGGGATAGGGAAGTAGATCGCACCATTCAGGTTTTATGTCGGCGCACCAAAAATAATCCCCTTTATGTGGGCGATCCGGGGGTGGGCAAGACCGCCATTGCCGAAGGGCTGGCGCTTCGTATCAGCACAGGCGAGGTGCCGGATGTCTTGAAAGAGGCGGTGATTTATGCCCTGGATATGGGGCAATTACTGGCCGGAACACGCTATCGCGGGGATTTTGAAGAACGCTTGAAGGCGGTGATGAAAAAGGTGGAGGGCGATCCCAACGCCATTTTATTTATTGATGAAATACACACCATCATCGGGGCAGGGGCCACCTCTGGCGGGGCCATGGATGCCTCTAATTTGCTAAAACCTGCTTTGCAATCAGGTGATCTGCGCTGTGTTGGCTCTACCACCTATAAAGAATTTCGCTCCTACTTTGAAAAAGACAGAGCTCTGGCACGGCGTTTCCAGAAAATTGATGTACCAGAGCCATCTTTGCCGGATACCATTAAAATTCTACAAGGGCTGAAATCGCGATATGAAAGCCATCACGGGGTGCGTTTTACCCATGCTGCCCTGAAAACCGCTGCCGAGCTGGCAGGGCGCTATATCAATGACCGCAAACTGCCCGACAAGGCGATTGATGTTATTGATGAGGCGGCCGCTGCACAAAATCTGGTACCGCCATCGCGCCGTAAACAAATTATCGGCCAGAAAGAAATCGAAGCCACTGTCGCCACTATGGCACGTATTCCGTCTAAAAATGTCAGCTCGGACGATAAAACCGCCTTACAGACGTTGGAAACCGACCTGAAACGGATGGTTTTTGGCCAGGATGTTGCCCTTTCTGCCCTGTCATCGGCAATTAAATTGTCACGGGCAGGTTTGCGCGAGCCGGAAAAGCCCATCGGCAGCTATCTGTTCTCTGGCCCGACAGGGGTGGGCAAAACAGAAGCCGCCCGCCAGCTGTCCGAGATATTGGGCGTCAAGTTGATCCGCTTTGATATGTCAGAATATATGGAACGCCATACGGTAAGCCGGCTTATCGGGGCGCCTCCGGGCTATGTGGGCTTTGATCAGGGCGGATTATTGACCGATGCGGTCGATCAGACCCCGCATGCGGTATTATTGCTAGATGAAATTGAAAAAGCGCATCCGGATCTGTTTAATATTCTGTTGCAGGTGATGGATCATGGCCGTCTGACAGACAGTAATGGCAAGAGCGTGGATTTCCGAAATGTGGTTCTGATTATGACCACAAATGCCGGCGCATCTGAAATGACCAAACAGCTGATAGGGTTTGGTCGCGGCCAGAAAACAGATGCCGACACCGATGCAATAGAAAAAACCTTTACCCCCGAATTCAGAAATCGTCTGGATGCGGTGATACCTTTTGCCCCTCTGGAAACCGAAACGGTTCGGCTGGTAGTCGATAAATTCATCATGCAGCTGGAAGCCCAGTTAACCGATAAGAATGTCGAGATTGAGCTGGATGAGGCGGCGCGTAACTGGCTGGCCGTGCGCGGCTATGATGCCACTTATGGCGCGCGCCCATTGGCACGGCTGGTGCAAGAACATATCAAAAAGCCGCTGGCAGATGAATTGCTGTTTGGCAAGCTGATACAAGGCGGAAGCGTAAAAGTGGGCGTTTCAAAAGATAGCCTGCAGCTGAGCTGCCAGGCAGCCCCCCAGCGCAAGCCAGCCAAAAAGCCGAAAAAAGCCCCGATAGCCTCGCCCCGATAGCAAAAAGAGCTAGACAGAGCGGCGATAGGGGCTGGCGGCCTGTATGGCCTGGCGTTCTTCTTCTATGGCGTGATGTTCCTGGCGCAGGAAACGGCTCACGGCGCGGGAAAACCCTTCATCGGGCAGCCAATGGGCAGAATAGGTATAAACAGGTAAATAGCCGCGCTGGACTTTGTGAAAGCCTTGTGCGCCTGCCTCTACCTTTTTCAGCCCCCGCGATATCGCAAATTCCAGTGCCTGATAATAACAGGTTTCAAAATGCAGATTGGGGTAATCGCGTATGCACCCCCAATTGCGGCCAAAAAGGGTATCCTGGCCAATAAAATTCAGCGCCCCGGCTATCTTCTCGCCATTCTGGCTGGCCATCACCAGCAAGATATTGTCCGCCATACTCTCGGCAATCCGGCTGAAAAAATCGCGCGTTAAATAAGCGCCGCCCCATTTTTTATCGATGGTCGCCAGATAAAAGCGATAGAAATCATCCCAATCTTCGGGCTGAATATCTGTGCCTGTCAGCGCATGAAACGCTATCCCCTCTGTTGCCAGAGATTGCCTTTCTTTGCGAATATTTTTGCGCTTGCGTGAAGACAGGCTGGCCAGAAAATCATCAAAACTTTTATAATTTTGATTGTGCCAGTGAAATTGCAAGCCCTTGCGGATCAGCCAGCCTGCATCGGCCAAATTGTCCTTTTCTGCCTCGGTAATAAAATTGATATGGGCAGAAGACAGCTCATGATTGCGCACAATCTGCTGAAAGGCTGCGATTAAATGGTTTGCCAGCCCGGCATTTTCCGGCCGATATAACAGCCTTGGGCCAGGGACAGGGGTAAAGGGTATCGCGCTCAGCAATTTTGGATAATATTGCCCGCCTGCCTGCTCATAGGCGTGTGCCCAGCTATGGTCAAAAACATATTCGCCATAGGAATGATATTTAAGATAGGCAGGTATTGCCCCCAGACAGGGGCTGTCCTTGCCGCGGCGAAGACAGATATAAAGCGGCTGCCAGCCTGTATCGCCGCCAACCGAGCCGCTGGCTTCCAGGGCAGATAAAAACGCATGGCTGGCAAATGGATAGCCCGCAATGTTTAGCCCATCCCATTCGTCGGCTGGAATATCGGCTATGGTGCTATGCAGATTTATATAGAGATGATCATCAACTGAACGGTTCATAGAGATGATATGGCCTGAAGACAGGGCGCTGACAAGTCATCCATGTCCGCGCCCCTTTTTTATTTTCCTCAAATCAGCTGCGGATACGGAACAGGCCTTCGATTTCCACACAAGTGCCACGGGGCAACGCATTTGTTCCCACTGCAAATCTGGCATGGCGGCCGGCATCGCCAAACACTTCTACCATCAGGTTGGATGCCCCGTTAATCACTTCTGGCTGGTCGCTAAAATCATTGGTACAAGCCACAAAACCGCCCAGCTTTACCACCTGTTCCACCCGTCCCAAATCGCCGCCACAAGCCGCCTTTAGCTGGGCAATAAGATTAATGGCACAAATGCGTGCCTGCGCGGCCGCTTCCTGGGTGGTGACATCCTTGCCGACATGGCCGGTATGATCCATTTTTCCCTCTACCAGCGGTAGCTGGCCGGAAATAAACACCAGATCGCCTGTAATAACATAAGGGGCATAATTTGCCGCTGGCATCGGGGCTTCCGGCAGGGTAATGCCCAGAGATTGTAATTTT
>JAURQT010000036.1 GCA_030835985.1 Alphaproteobacteria bacterium | reverse complement strand
GGCGTTCCGGTTGCACAAGCCATGCTGGCTATTGTTCTGCTGGATCAGCTCATGCGCCATCACGCACAAACAGGGATATTGCCGCGTTAAGCTACCAGAGGCTCAGGGTTTTTCTGCGCAAAACAGATATTCGATATTGCCATCTGCCCCGGTGATGGGGGACAGGATTAGCCCTATTTCCTGCCAGCCACATTCGCAGCAAATAAAGGCTTTGACCAGATCAATGGCCGCTTGCCTGTCTTTTTCATTGCGCACCACACCGCCCTTGCCAAGGGCGGCGCGACCTGCTTCAAATTGCGGTTTTATCAATGTAACCAGCTTGCCGCCAGAACGTGCCAGCGCCAGTGCCGGGGACAAGGCCTTGGTGAGCGAAATAAAGGAAAGATCGCAGACAATCAAATCTATCGGCCGGGGGATCAGCCGGGCATCTATATCGCGGGCATGGGTTCTTTCCAGATTGGTTACCCGTTTATCGGCTGCCAGATTATCAGCCAGCTGGCCATGCCCGACATCCACCGCATAAATATGCCCTGCCCCATAGCCCAGCAATACATCGCTAAAGCCGCCTGTACTGGCGCCAACATCAATACATATCGCCCCGTCCAGCGGCGCAAGACCAAAGCTGTTAATCGCTGCTTCCAGCTTTAACCCGCCTCGGCTGACCCAGCGAAGATGGGTATCATCTATTTTGAAATGCCCGGAAAAGGGAACGGTTTGAGAAGGTTTGCTCAAGACCACCCCATCCAGCATCACCGCCTTTTCACGGATAAGTGCGCGGGCTTTCTCCCGGCTTGGTACCAGCCCGCGCTGTACCAACACCAGGTCGGCACGCCCCTTTTTTACCCCTGTCATCACCTAACTTCCGGCCCACTCAACACTTACATTCATTCGGCCTGTTTTTTAAAAAAGGGCGCCTTTTCTAGCCTGCCGCGTCCTCTGCCTGCCGGTTTGGCTGTACCAGCCCCAATGCCAGATGGGTAAGCGATGCGACATCCAGTCCTGATATTTCCAACTGGCGGCCGCGTTCCGCATGATCAAGGTAGCGGTCGGGCAAGCTGGCACAGCGAATTTTCAGCGCCCCGTCCAGACATCCCTCTGCTGCCAGATATTGCAAAATATGGGCAGAAAATCCGCCAGGGCTGCTTTCCTCGACAATCAGCATGGCTGTATGTTCCTGTGCAAGGGCCTTGATACAGGCTGTATCAAAGGGCTTGGCAAAACGGGCATCTACCAGGCTGGTGCTGATGCCTTCTGCTTCCAGCTTATCGGCAACGGCCTCGCAATTTTGCAACATTGTACCAAGCGATAAAATAGCGATATCCCTGCCCTGGCGAAGCGTGCGTGCCTTGCCGACTTCCAGTATTTCCGGTGCAATCTCCAGACTGACCCCTGTCCCCGTACCACGCGGATAGCGCAACGCAGACGGCCCGTCATCATAATGGGCAGCGGTAACCGTCATATGTTTTAATTCAGCTTCATCGGCCGGACACATAATCATCATATTTGGCAGACAGGACAGATAGGCCAGATCATATACGCCTGCATGGGTTGCCCCGTCTGCGCCCACGACCCCGGCTCTATCAATGGCAAATCGGACAGGCAGATTTTGTATCGCCACATCATGGACAAGCTGATCATAGCCGCGTTGTAGGAAGGTAGAATAGATCGCCACAAACGGTTTCATCCCCTCACTGGCCAGCCCGGCCGCAAAGGTAACGGCATGTTGTTCGGCAATGCCCACATCAAACACTTGCGAGGGACAGGATTTGGCCATTTTATTCAGCCCTGTACCAGACGGCATGGCCGCGGTAATGGCCACGATATCGCGGTCTTGTCTGGCCAGATCTGTCAGTGTGTCGGCAAAGACAGACGTATAGCTGGGCTTGTTGCTGGCAGATTTTGAATGCTCGCCGGTAATGACATCAAATTTTGGTACGGCATGATATTTTTCCGCAGAAGGGCTGGAAAAAGGATGGCCATGCCCTTTTTCGGTCACCACATGTACCAGCACAGGCCCGCCTATCTGGCCGTCTTTTAAATTGCGTAAAATCGGCAATAGATGGTTCAGATCATGCCCGTCAATCGGCCCGATATGGAAAAAACCCAGCTCGTTAAACAGGCTATGGCCACTTACCAGCTCGCGTGCCAGATTTTTTGCCCGTTTTGCGGTGCGCTCAATTTCAGCTGGGAAACGGCTAGCCACTTCCTTGACCAGACCGCGAATGGAATGAAAGGGTTGTGAGGAAATCAGCTCGGATAAATAGGCAGACATCGCCCCCACAGGCGGGGCAATCGACATATCATTATCATTGAGGATAACGATGACATCGCTTTCTGATGCCCCGGCATTATTCAGCCCTTCAAAGGCCATGCCGGCGCTCATCGCCCCATCGCCAATAACCGCGATTACCTTGTTATGACCACCCTTGAAATCTCTGGCTGTTGCCATGCCCAATGCGGCCGAAACAGAGGTAGAGGAATGTCCTGCCCCAAAGGGGTCGAATTCGGATTCAGATCGCTTGGTAAAGCCCGATATGCCGCCTTCCTGGCGCAGGCTGGACATTTGTGCGCGCCGGCCGGTTAAAATTTTATGCGGATAGGCCTGATGCCCGACATCCCAAATAAGGCGGTCGGCAGGCGTATCAAAGACATAATGCAAGGCAACCGTCAGCTCTACCACGCCAAGCCCGGCGCCCAAATGCCCGCCTGTCTGGGATACCGCACGGATCATCTCGCGGCGCACTTCATCGGCAAGTTGCGGCAATTGTGCTTCGCTTAAACCGCGCAAGGCGTCAATAGAGGTTATTTTATCCAGAAGTGGTGTTTGCGGCCCCGTCACTTCCCTCTCCTATCCATGCTCCTTAAAAAAACCGTCTTAGCCTACGGTGCGCCAGATAACATTCCCTAAAATATAATCTTGCCTGTTCTCTATACGAGCGTATTAATGGTTTCGGTTTATAACAAAATCTGCCAGCTTGCGTAAACCATCTGCTTCGGCCCCGTAATCATTCAGGCAGGCACAGGCCTCGGCTATCAGGCTATCGGCTTTGGCGCGCGCTTCTGCCAGCCCCAGAAATTCCACAAAACTGGCTTTTCCCTGTACAGCATCACGGCCTGCCGGCTTGCCAAGCTGGCCAGCATCTGCCTGATAATCCAGCAAATCATCGGCAATTTGAAAGGCCAGCCCTAAATGGCTGGAAAATCCCTCCACCGCCTTTATCAGTTTTTCATCCCCGCCCCCGACAATCGCGCCCATCATTGCGCCAGCCTGAATAAGCGCCCCTGTTTTCAGCTCTTGCATTTTTCGGGTTTCGGCTAAATCAGGTGTACCGGTTTCCGCCAGCAGGTCCAGCATTTGCCCGCCTGCCATACCGCCTTGCCCGGACGCAGCTGCCAAT
>JAURQT010000035.1 GCA_030835985.1 Alphaproteobacteria bacterium | reverse complement strand
TGTCTGCCGATATTCGGGTGACGACATCCACGACAACAGCTGCGCTGCTGGAGGGGATCGATCTGGCAGATTTATGTATTACCTCTTCGGCCGCGTTGATGGCCGCAGGCGATACGCCAACCAAAATCGAGGTGGCGCGCGCCACAGGCGGTAAATGTGCGCGGTGCTGGAAGCAATTTTCAGAAATTCCGGCCGATAGCGACACCCAGCTATGCGGACGGTGCGCCGATGTGGTCGCCCAGCAGGGGGCAGGGTAATGTTTTCTCTGCCCAGCTTTGTTCTTAGCCGGCAATTTATCTTGCTGACCCTTTTGGTGCTGGTGCTGGATCAGCTGACCAAAAGCTGGGCATTATCGGCCTTGTTCGTGACAGGTCAGCAGATAGTCGTCACGCCGTTTTTTAATTTAACCCCTGTCTGGAATAGCGGAATCAGCTTTGGGTTATTGGCCGATTTTCCATCGGTCACCGGACTTGGTATTCCTGTTTTTGCGCTATTGGTGGTGGCCTGGCTATATCTGCAACTCAGCCAGCTGGAGGCAGTGCAACGCTTTGGGGCAGGGTTTATCGCTGGCGGGGCGCTTGGCAACGTGATTGACAGGCTGCGCTTTGATCGGGTGATTGATTTTATTGACCTTCATTTGCTAGGCTATCATTGGCCAGCATTTAATATTGCCGATAGTGCGATATTTATTGGCGTTGTAGCGTGGTTATATGGCATTATGAGCGCACCCAAATCAGAAGGGGACACCCATGCGTAAAAACCTTTCCTCCTCCGGCCTGTCAATAGCGGCTTTTTGCGTTGCAGCGCTCGGGCTATCTGCCTGTTCTGATTTTCGTCAGGCGATTGGTACAGAAAAATCCGCGCCAGATGAATTTGAAGTTGTTATTCGCCCGCCCTTATCCTTGCCGCCTGATTTCGGGGCGCGCCCACAGGCCAATAATGCCGGCCAGACCGCTGCGCTTGCACCTGTCACCTCTGTCAGCAAAACAGATTTGCTGCGCCCGCGCACTGGCAAGGCGACCAGTTTTAATGATGTCTTTGCCTTTGATCAAATCGAGGAAGACATTCGCACAAAAATTGATGAAGAAACCGCTGGTATTATCTATGAGCGGCGCTTGCCGCTTCAGGTAATTTTTGGCGGCTTGCCCAATGTTGGCCCGGTGGTCGATACATTGGCAGAAGATGCCCGAATTCGGCGCAATCAATTACAGGAAAAAGCCATTAATGAAGGGGCGACCCCTGCCATTGATGAAGTCTTTAACGAACCTACTCTCGTGGAATAGGCATACCGGCTCATGCCCCCTATTATTCGCCTGCTACCAGAACAGCTGATTAATCAAATCGCTGCTGGTGAGGTTATTGAACGCCCGGCCAGCGCATTAAAGGAGCTGGTCGAAAATGCCATCGATGCCGGGGCCAGCCGCATTGACATCACGCTGCAAGAGGGCGGGTTAGCCGGATTGCGGGTCAGCGATAATGGCTGCGGGATGAGCGATGCGGACATGGCACTGGCGGTTACCCGTCATGCCACTTCCAAACTGGCAGATGACGATTTGCTGGCCATTTCCCATTTTGGATTTCGCGGCGAAGCCCTGCCTTCTATTGCTTCGGTAGCGGTATTGGCGATGACCTCGCGCATCAAGGGGGCCGAACATGGCTGGCAATTAGCTGTCTCGCATGGCAAGCCTGGCGAGATACAGCCCGCCGCCTCTGATATTGGCACGCAAATCGAGATATCCGATTTATTCGGCTCTATTCCGGCGCGGCTGAAATTTCTGAAAACCAGAAAAACAGAAGCCGCTCAATGTCTGGATGTGGTAAAACGGCTGGCGATGGCTTGCCCGGCGATTGCCTTTCACTTGCACGATACAGGTCACTTGCACGATACAGGTCACTTGCACGATACAGGCAAAAATCTGCTCAGTCTTGCCGCACAGCCGGATAATGAAACAGGCCGGCAAGCCCGTCTGGCCGCGCTGATAGGGACAGGGTTTGCCAAAGAAGCAGTGCAGATAGATGCCACAAGACAGGAAGTGCATCTGCATGGTCTGGCAGGGCTGCCTACCATGAACCGGCCGACAACAGGTCAGATATATTTATTTGTGAATAATCGGCCAGTGCGCGACCGCCAGATTTTAGGGGCGGTTCGGGCAGGCTATCAGGATATGTTACCGCGCGGCCGCCATCCTATCGCCGCTCTTTTTATCGATTTGCCCAGCTCGGAGGTGGATGTAAATGTCCACCCCGCCAAAGCAGAGGTACGGTTTCGTGATAGCGCGGCGGTGCGCGGGCTGATTGTCGGCGCACTTTCTGCTGCCTTGCGCGAGGCAGCGATGCAGGCAACCCGTGAAGGTGGTGAGGAAGCATTGCGCCAGTTCAGCCCTTCTTTGATGCCCCCTGTATCAGGCGGACAATCAGCTGCTGGTTATTCTGGTCATTCTGGTTATTCTGGCAGGCCAGCCTCTGCCCCCGGCCGTCAATATGCCAGCCAGTTTCAATCGCCTGAACCTTCTGCTGCTTCGGGTTTCCTGAGGGAGGCAAGCCCGCAAGCCCGATATGAAGCCCCGGATGCAGAAGAGGCACAGGCTTTGAGTGCCTATCCGCTTGGGGCGGCACGTGCCCAGCTTCATAAAACCTATATTCTGGCCGAAACCGCAGATGGGGTATGCCTGATTGACCAGCATGCCGCACATGAAAGGCTGGTGATGGAAAAGATGAAAGAACAGCATCTTGCCGGAAAGATTATCAGCCAGGCTTTACTTATCCCGGAAATTGTAGAGCTGCCAGCGGATCAAATCGAAGCCTTGCTGCAACTCGAAGCCCCCTTGCAACGCCTTGGGCTGTATATTGAAGGCTTTGGCGAAGGGGCGGTGATGGTGCGCGAAATCCCGGCCTTGCTATCAGAGGCTGCTATTAAGCCGCTTATCACAGATGTGGCAGAAGAATTGGTGATGCTGGGCGGATCCTCTGCTCTGGAAGACAAGCTGGGTCATATATTGGCGACCATGTCCTGTCATAATTCGGTGCGGGCAGGGCGCAACCTGAACCAGAGCGAGATGAACGCCCTGCTTCGCCAGATGGAGGTCACGCCAGCGGCCGGACAATGTAATCACGGGCGGCCAACCTATGTCAGCCTGAGCCTGGCGGAATTGGAAAAATTATTTGGTCGGCGCTAACGCCGTATAAAGCTATAAAGGCGCGCTTCGATAAAAGCTCAATCTGGCAATGCCATAATGGCGGCTATCGATCAGATGAAATGCCTCTGCTATTCTGTCCGGCTCTTTGCGGTGCGTCTCTGCCACGATAAGGGTATTTTTTTCTATCGCGCCCAATTTTTGCAAGGCCAGCAAGGCCGCCAGGCTTAACCCGCTATCATAAGGGGCATCACAGAAAATAATATCTGCTACCCCGAACCGCCAGTGCGAGAGCTGACAGGCATCGGCCTGGATCAGATGGCTGGCTGCCCCGAACCCCAATTTATCGCGGTTACGGGTGATAACCTCAATCGCTTTATGGTCTTTTTCAATAAAGATGGCCTGGCTTGCCCCGCGGGAAAGCGCTTCAAAACCAATGGCACCGGAACCGGCAAAGACATCTATCACCACCCCGCCTTCCAGCACTACCTCAAAACGCCCGCCATTCAGGATATTGAACAGGGCTTCTCTGGTACGCTGGGCAGTGGGGCGCACCGATGGGCTGTCACAATCGGTTAAGCGGTTGCCTTTTTTTGTGCCTGCCAGAATAGAGATCATGAGGCAGATGGGCGTTTTTTGCTGAATGTACTTGATCTCTTCGGGCTATTATTTTTAGGGCTGTCACTTCTTTTAGGCGGGCGTGCCTTGCCGCCTTTTTTAGCCTTTAGCCGTAATGTGGGGGATTTTTTTTCCGGGATATCCAGCTTTTCTATCGCATCCGGGGACAGGCCAAGCTGTTCTGCCAGAACCGAGGCTTTCACTTCTTCTACCCTGCCTGCTTCCAGCCGACCCAGCAAAAACGGGCCATAGGACAGGCGCAAAAGCCGCGTCACCGGATAGCCCAGATGTTCCATAATATTGCGTACCTCGCGGTTGCGCCCCTCTTTTATGGCGACGGTCAGCCAGGCATTGCTGTTCATCTGTTTATCCAGGCGGGCAAGGATAGAGCCATATTGCACCCCGTCTATCTGGACGCCTTCTGCGATTTCTTCCAGTTTTTTTTCTTCCACCCGGCCATGTACCCGTACCCGGTATTTGCGTATCCAGCCTGTTGCCGGCAATTCCAGATGGCGTGCCAGCTCGCCATCATTGGTTAGCAGTAGCAAGCCTTCTGAATCAATATCCAGCCGCCCGACAGAAATAACACGCGGCAAATTTTCGGGCAGATGGGTAAAGATGGTATCGCGCCCCTTCTCATCCTTGTTGGAAACCACCAATCCGCGCGGTTTATGATATCGCCACAGGCGCGGCGGCTCTGCCTTGCCAAGCAGGACATTATCTACCTCGATAATATCGCTCTCGGAAACCGTAAAAGCCGGGCTGTCCAGACGCTGGCCATTCACTTTTACCCTGCCGTCTGCGATATAGGCCTCTGCCTGGCGGCGCGAGCAAATCCCGGCTCTGGCAATGCGCTTGGCAATACGTTCCGGCTTGTCAGAAGAAGCCGGGTTAAAGGCCACGGTTTTTTTAGGACGGTTTTTCATAAAGCCTGTTGTAATCCAGCCAGACAGTCTTGGCAAATAACATTGGATGACAGTAGAGTAAAATTATGACCCATGACCACTTATCAGATAAAATAATGCGCCGTGCCGTGGCGCTGGCCACTGCGGCAGGGGCAGCAGGCGAAGTGCCGGTTGCCGCCATTATTACCGACACCGAGGGGCAGATAATTGCCGAAGCGGTCAATGCGATGGAAGAGATGGGACAAGCCACTGCCCATGCTGAAATGCGGGTCATTCAAATGGCGATGGTTAAAACAGGCATCGCCCGTCTATCAGATTATGATATCTGGGTCACCCTGGAGCCATGTGCGATGTGTGCCGGGGCGATTAGCCATGCCCGTTTGCGCCGCCTCTATTTCGGGGCGTATGATCCAAAAGGCGGGGCGGTCGAGCATGGCCCCTGCCTGTTCAGCCAGAAAACCATCCATCATCAGCCGGAAATTCTGGGCGGTATCTATGAGCGGGCTTGTGCAGAATTGCTCGGGAAGTTTTTCAAGGAAAAACGCGATAGCTCTGCATAGCCGCGCATCATCCTATTATTATTATCCTTATTATTGCCCTTATTATTGCCGTTACGATTATTCTGCGGCGATATCGCTTCGGTAAAACTCATCATCCCATGTGATCTCGCCAACCCCTGCATAGGCTTTCATCCGCGCCTGCTGGCGGGTGGCTCCAAGGGCGGTCACACATAAAACCCGCCCGCCATTGGCGATAATCTGGCCATCGGCATTTTGGCTGGTACCGGCATGGAAAACCAGACAGCCAGAGGCGCTTTCCAGCTGATCTGCCCCGTAAATGCGGCTACCTTTCTCATAGCTACCAGGATAGCCCTTTGCCGCCATCACAATGGTGACCGCGCTATCATCATCCCAGCGCATATCAAAATTTTTCAAGCCGCCTTCGGTGACGGTATAAATGGCGGAAAGCAGATCAGATTTCATGCGCGGTAAAATAACCTGTGCTTCAGGATCGCCAAAACGGCAATTAAATTCAATTACCTGTGGCCCTTTATCGGTTAGCATCAGGCCAGCATATAAAATGCCGCGATATGGATTGCCTTCTGCTGCCATGCCTTTGGCAACGGGGCGGATAATGTCCTGCATAATCTGCTCGCGCAAATCATCTGTCTCAAATCTGGACGGGCTGACCGCGCCCATGCCGCCTGTATTGGGGCCTTCATCGCCATCATAGGCACGTTTATGATCCTGTGCCGAAGCCAGCCAGACCGCCTCTTCGCCATCCAGCAGGGCAAAGGCTGAAAATTCAGGCCCGCTAATGCGTTCCTCGACCAGAATTTGGGCACTTGCCGCCCCAAACCGGCCAGCCAGCATTTCCTCAATACTGGTAGCCGCCTGTTCGGCATTATCACAAACCGTAACCCCCTTGCCAGCGGCCAGGCCATCTGCCTTGACCACCGCACCGCCGGACAGGCTGGCGGCAAATTCCCTGGCAGGTTCAGCTGTGCTAAAATAATCCCATTGCGGTTGCGGGATATGATGGCGCTTGCAAAAATCACGGGCAAAGCGTTTTGAGCCTTCCAGTCGGGCAGCCGCCGCCGTCGGGCCAAAGGCACGAATACCAACCGCTTCCAGCCGGTCAGCCAGCCCTTCGACCAGCGGGACTTCCGGGCCTATCACCACAATATCGGCCTGCTCGGTTTGTGCCAGATGCACCAGCCCGTCTATATCCTCTGCGGCGATATCTGCGCGTCTGCCATAGGCCTTTGTGCCCGGATTGCCCGGCGTGACAATCAGCTCGTCACAAAGGGGGGAATCCGATATCGCCCATGCCAGCGCATGTTCACGCCCGCCACTGCCTACAAGGATAATTTTCATGCCTGCCTCTTTTTTAAATCTTGAAAACTGCTCATGGTTTTTTCTGGCTTAACCTAACGTGATGTATCATAATCTGCAAATGACAACCACTCAATCTGATGCTTTATCCAATAGCCCCTATATGACCATCGATGAGCTCAGCTCGGCGGTGAAGCGCACGATCGAAGGCAGTTTTGAATTTGTGCGGGTGCGCGGCGAGGTATCGCAATTGCGCGTGCCGTCATCAGGGCATGTCTATTTTGCGCTAAAGGATGAGAAAAACACCCTCTCTTCGGTAATTTGGCGCGGCTCTGCTGCCCGGCTTTCTGTCCAGCCAGAAGAAGGGCTGGATGTGATATGTTCTGGCAAAATGACCACTTTTGGCGGCCAGTCACGCTATCAGTTAATTGTCAGCGATGTGGAAATTGCCGGTGAAGGTGCATTGCTAAAACAGTTAGAAGAGCGGCGGCGCAAGCTGGCAGAAGAAGGGCTGTTTGACCAGGCACGCAAACGCCCTCTGCCGGGATTTCCAAAATCTATCGGGGTAGTGACCAGCGCGACAGGGGCGGTAATTCGCGATATTTTACACCGGCTATCGGAACGTTTCGGGGTGCGGGTACTGGTGTGGGGGGTAAATGTACAAGGGGCAGGCTCGGCCGAGCAAATTGCCGCAGCTATTGATGGATTTAACCAATTGCCGGAAACAGGCGAGGTCGCAAGGCCAGATTTGCTGATTGTCGCACGAGGCGGCGGCTCTATCGAGGATTTATGGTCGTTTAACGAGGAAATTGTGGTACGGGCGGCGGCCGCCTCGCAGATACCGCTGATATCTGCGGTGGGGCATGAAACCGATACCACCTTAATCGATTATGCCTCTGATTTGCGCGCGCCCACCCCGACCGCAGCCGCAGAGCTGGCTACCCCTGTAGCAGCCGATATCCGTGCCAGCCTGACCGATAAACAAGCCCGTCTGGAACGTGCGGCCAGCCGCCAGATAGAGACAGCCAAGCAAAATTTACGCGGGCTGGAACGCGGCCTCTTGCATCCGCGCGAATTAATCGCCCGCCATCAGCAATCTGTGGATATGGCGGCATCCAGCCTGGATAATATAATCTTGCGCCGACTGGAAGGGGCAAATATCCGCCTGTCCGGGCTGACAGAAAGGCTTGGCTCTCCCAGTCAGCGTCTGGCAGAGGTAAGCGAGCGTTTAATGCTTTGCGGTAATCAGATGGATGTGTTTATGACGCGCCGGATGGAAGTTGGCAGCCAGCGCCTGCATCAGGCAGCAAGGCTGCTAGAGGCTAATTCCTATCAACGGGTACTGGATCGTGGCTTTGCGCTTGTTACTGACACCGGCGGACAGGCCATAAAACGCAGTGCAGATGCCCCAAGGGGCGCAGAGATTATCCTGCAATTTGCCGATGATACTCGCCAGGCCATACTGGATGGCACAGACACAGCGCCCGCCCCGCCGAAGAAACCAGCCAAAAAACAAACTTCCCGAAAATCGGAAAAGAATAAGGACAATCCATCCCAAAGTGAGCTATTTTAGCTCTTTTTAGGGGTATCTTTTCCGGCCAGTTTTTTGCCCCAGCGGCGATGCGGCCATAACCATTGTTCGGGATGGCTACGTATCCATGCCTCAAACCTGTCATTCATCTGCCGGGCAGCGTCCAGAATCACTGCCTCGCCTGTCTTGTCCTCCAGATGAAGAGGCGGCGACAAGGTCACGGTGATATGACAGCCATTGGTGCGCACGGTTCGGGCAAAATAAATCGGCACCCCTGTTTTTGCCGCGATTTTGAAATGGGCAATTGCGGTATGTGCCGGATGGCCAAAAAAGGGGACTTCATCGCCTTCGCGCAATTGCTGGTCGGCCAATATCATCATAAAGCCGCCTTTGCGAACGGTTGAAATCATGCCCATAGCGGCCTCGCGGCCTTTTTCATAAATATCGGCCTCGGCTGTGCTTGCCCGTTTTTTCAGCAAAAAAGAGATATAGGGATTATTAAGCGGCCGATAAATCAGCCCGGTTTTCAGCCCCAGATAGGGGCCTATCATCGCCAGTGCCTCCCAATTGCCCAGATGCGCGCCGATGATAAAGCCGCCTGTATCTTTTTGCAGATGCTCTTGTCCTTCAAAGCGAATATAACCCTGGCGCAACATCGCCTCCAGCTTGGGATATTCGCCAATATTGCGCCCCAAATTCTGCCACATGGCGTCCAGGATTTCTGCCCGCCCTTGTACGCCCAATTCCGGCATGGCCCATTGTAATTGCTGGTTGGCGCGGCGATGCCAGGGGGTCAAAGGGCCTATCGTGCGAAATATCAGCCCAAACAGATAGCTTGCCCCGCGAATATTCAATATCGCATTTAACGCCAAAAATACCCCAAGCAAAAGGGTTTCCAGCGGCCAAAGAATAAAGCGGTAAAAAAGCCGGGCGGGCAGTCGGCGATAGGAAAGAGACATGACTATCGCCCCTTTTTTTCCAGATGCGGTTTTAGATGCTGATAAAGGATGTGCGCATCGCCCTTATCCAAAATCAGATAAACATCCAGAACCAGCACCCTGTCGCGCCATTCAGGGGGCAGGCGCACCCAATCTTTTTGCGTGGTGATCAGCTCTGCGCCTAGCTGGGTTGCTTCCAGATGCAGGCGCGTTAAATCTGCCTCGCTATAGGGATGATGGTCAGCAAAGGGAAGAGATTTTACCAGATCTGCCCCGCACGCTTGCAGCGTTTCAAAAAATCGTTCCGGCCGTCCGATACCGGCAAAGGCAAGCAGGGCGCGTTCTTTTATCTGTTTGGCGGTTTCAGGGTTGGGCAGAAGTTCTGCGGACAGGCAAATCATTTGTTGTGGCAAGACAGAGCGCAAGCCGGTTTTATCCTCCCCGTTAATCACCGCCATATTAAATAGCGGCAGAGCAGATGCCAGCGTTTGACGAAGCGGGCCAGAGGGGAAAACACGGCCGTTTCCAAGCCCCACCCCGCCATCAAAAACAGCCAGCGTGATATCCTTGCCAAGCCACGGATTTTGCATCCCGTCATCCATGATAATCACATCAGCCGGCAAATTGGCGGCAATAAAGGCTGCCCCTGCGACCCGGTCACGGCTGATGCAAACCATCTCGTTATGGCTGAGCATCAGGGCTTCATCGCCAATATCGGCCGCGCTATGCATGGCCGGGTCTGCGATTATCGGGCCTTTCAGGCTGCCCCCATAGCCGCGCGTTAAAATAGCTGGCCGATAGCCCTCGCTGCGCAAATGCTGGCACAGATGGGCAGTAAAGGGCGTTTTGCCTGTCCCGCCAACGCTGATATTGCCAACACAAATAACCGGCAGCGATGCTTTTGTCGGGGCGATCCATGCCAGCCGTGCTGCCGTCAGCCCGCGCCATAGCCAGCTAAGCGGCAGCAGTAACGACGACAGGAATGTCTTTTTATTCCAGAATTTTGGTGCTGTATTCATGGGTTTGATATTTTGTTTTGGCCAGCTTTTGCAACCGCCAGCTTTTGCAACAGATAGTCTGCCGTATTTGCGGCCTGACCACAAGCGCGGCGAACAATATCGGCCAACTGTTTTTTATTTTTATCGCTTATCAGGGCGCGATTATGGTGAATATCTTCCAGCTTTTTTTCCAAAGCGCGGGCAAGGGCATCTTTATCTGCTGTTTCTTCTATCAGGCCAGCTTGTGTCAGGGAACTGAAAATAGCCCTGTTTTTAAAGCGGGATTTTCCGGCCAGTATCGGGGTTTCAAACAGGGCGATTTCCAGCGGATTATGCCCGCCCAGATCTGTAAAAGTGCCGCCCAGAATAATGATATCTGCTGCTGTATACAGGCTGCCCATCTCGCCCAAACTATCGCAGATATAAATATCATCTTGCGGCCGGGGGGGCATATTTTTTTGCCGCTGGCCAGCCCCGCCTGCAAGTCTGGCAATCTCTGTGCCGCGTTCAGGATGGCGCGGGGCAATAACAAGCAAATGCGGCTGGCCATTTTTTCTGACCGTTTGGCTGGCGGCAAGGATTATCTCCTCCTCGCCCTTATGGGTACTGGCCGCCAGCAGGATAGGGCGGCTTGCGGCTGCCTGCCTCAGCATCGCTATCAGATCTTTATCCGGGGTCAGGCTGGCTGGATTTAATTTCAGGGACCCGCCTATATGCATATCTGGCGTGTTGCTGGAATTTCCGGCTAATTGGCGGAATTTATCTGCCTGGCTCTGGTCAACGGCAAAAATATCCTGCGGGGCAGAAAAGACAATATGGGCAAGTGCCGAGCGATTTTGCCAGGCCTGAAAGGCTTTATCGGATAGCTGGGCAGAGGCAAAACAGAGCGGGATATTTTTGGCCGCCGTACAGTTGATGAGGTTCGGCCAGAAATCGGATTCCAGCATCACCGCATAATCCGGCTGCCAGTGGCGCAGGAATTTATTCACCCAGTCCGGATGGTCAAGCGGCTGATAGGCATGCAGGATATACGGGTCTTTCTGGCTGGCAATGCGCGCCGCGGCGGTGGCTGTATTGGTGGTGATTAAAATGGTTGCATCGCCGCGCCTTTTCCGCAAGCTGGCCGCCAGATTAAGGGCTGCAACACTCTCGCCCACCGATACCGCATGCAGCCAGAACAGCACGCCTTTTGGCCGGGCGATGCTGGCATTTCCATAACGTTCTGAAAGCCGTGTTTTATCCTCGCGCCCGCGCCATACCCGAAACTGCAGATAGAGCCAGATAAGCGGGCGTAGCAGCCTCCAGATGCGATTATAACCTGCCAGGGCTTCTGCGCTCATCCCTTGCCATCCTCTGCTCGTGCATCACTATCCATCACCAGTTTATTGAGCTGTTTTTCTATGGATTTTCTCTGGGCTTCCAGCTTTTTTTTATCTTTGGTTTTTTCCAGCATAATCGGCTCGGAATAGACAAGGTTTGCGGTGCCGAAAGGTTTGGGAAAGCGCATTTATCCCAGCTTTTTGCCCGCCATAATCGCGGGGCTGACCAGACAGCAAGGGTAATGGGCGCGCCGGTTAATTGCGACAGGCTGACAGGGCCCATCGATAATGTACGGGCAGGCCCGCGCGGCCCATCGGGGGTGATAATAACCGAGCGTCCGGATTTAATCTCGCTGACCAGCTGGCGCAAGCCAGAGGCTGCCTGGCGGTTGCTGCTGCCCCAGATAGGGCGCAAGCCAAATAGCCGCGATGCGCCGGCCAGTACCTTTCCATCGGGATGCGGTGATTGCAGGGCAGAACAGTTTTTGGTCAGAAGCGGGCTCATCACAAATAGATGTTCATGCCAGAAAATAATAATTTGCGGCTGGCGTTTCATGCGCGCCTGTAAAGCGCTGCGCCCCTCTATCTGCCAGCGGCGAAGCCCCACCAATAGACCCATTATCCCTGCCAGCAACAAGCTGAGGGTAGCAGAGCCAATAGAAGAGCGAAGAAGAGATTTCAGCATGACCCGCTTACCATAAAGAAAACAAATTTTTGTGTCTATATAGAGGCGTGCGCCAGCCCGCCTTTTCAACGCCTTAATCAACTGGCCGAAATATCCCTGGCAGCCTTTCTGTCTATACAGGCCAGCGCCGGTCATGGTACACACAAAAAATGGATTTTTATAATTTTGTCTGTGCCAGGGTGCGAGAGCTTTGTTAAAAAAAACAGACAGACAGATATTGCAACGGCTTTGGACAGACTGGGTGCTGATCTATCGCGGGCGTTTGGGGGTGGTTTTCCTGCTGATGGTCGTGGTGGCCACAGCCGGCGGTCTGTATCCTGCCCTTATTAGCCATGTGTTTGATCTGCTGGCCGGAACAAGCACCGGAATAAGCACCGAAATAAGTAATAGCCAACATAACAGATTTGCCTTTTTATCGCTACCAGATGACCCCTTTATCGCGATACCGGCTCTGATTATCCTGGTCGCCTCTATCAAGGCGGCGGCCATGTATTTTCAAGTGCTGGGCGTCAACAGCCTTGCCTTGCGGATTACCACCGATATTCAAAAAGCAATGTCTGCCCATTTGATAGGTGCAGATTTGGCGGTGGTCAGTGCAGAGCCGGCAGGGGCGTTTATCTCGCGTATTATGAATGATTTGAATCTGGTGCGCGAAGCTCTGGTGCGCCTGGCGAATAATCTGGTACGCGATATTTTAACTATTCTGGTGATGGTCACGGTAATGGTGTGGTTCAGCTGGCTGTTATCTTTACTTGTGCTGGCGGTCTATCCTTTGGCCATGCGCCCGATTATCGGTATTGGCAGGCGGCAACGCGCCGCATCCGGGGCATTACAGGAACATCTGGAAGAAGTAACCTCCTTGCTGGCCGAAACCTTGCAAGGGATCAGGATGGTCAAGGCCTATCAGCGTGAGGGGGCAGAAAAAGCCCGTTCAGCTTCGGCCTTTGATATTTTATATGACAAGCTGGTGCATTTGCTGGCCGGGCGGGCGCGGATTGATCCTATCTTGGAAGTGCTGGGCGGGTTTGCCATTGCCGGCGTGATAGGGGTAGCGGCCTGGCAGGTACAAATCGGGGCAATGCAGGTCGGCGATGTGGTCGGCTTTATCACCGCGCTATTAATGCTGGTTCAGCCTGTTCGCGCCATCGGCACGCTAAATGCGGTCACCCAGGAAGGGATGGCGGCGGCTGCACGTATCTTCCAGCTGCTAGATAGAAAAAACACCATCACAGAACAGCCTTCTGCGCCGGCATTGGCTGTTACCAAAGGCCATATCCGGTTTGAGGGCGTCGGCTTTTCCTATGGCGGGGGCGCGGTTCTGGAAGATATCAGCTTTGAGGTAGGCGCCGGGCAAACCGTCGCGCTTGTCGGGCCAAGTGGCAGCGGTAAATCCTCTATCATCAATCTGTTGCCGCGCTTTTATGATATCGGGTCAGGCCGGATCAGTATTGATGGCCAGAATATTGCCGAAGTCAGCCTGAACAGCCTTCGCAGGCAAATGGCGCTGGTCTCGCAAGAAGCGATATTATTTGATGACACTATCGCTGCCAATATTCGCTTTGGCCGGCCGGATGCAACAGATAGCGCGATTAAAGGAGCTGCTATCGCGGCGGCGGCGGACGGGTTTATCCAGCAATTGGAAGGCGGCTATCAGGCGCAGGTCGGGGCAACAGGCAACCGATTATCAGGTGGCCAGCGACAGCGTATTTCCATTGCCCGTGCGATGTTAAAAGACGCGCCTATCCTGTTGCTGGATGAAGCGACAAGCGCATTGGATGCCCAGAGCGAGAAGCAGGTACAACAGGCAATTGAACGGCTATCAGAAGGGCGCACCAGCCTGGTGGTTGCCCATCGCCTGGCCACTATTCGCCATGCCGATATGATACTGGTTCTGGAGGCAGGAAAGATTGTCGAGCGCGGCCAGCATGCACAGTTATTGGCGAAAAAAGGCCTCTATGCTGAATTATGCGCCCTGCAATCTCTTGCCAGCGGGGGATAGCCAGAAGGCATCCGCGACATAACAACCGGGCGTAACGCTCTATTCGCGCCGTAAAATCCCGTCTACCAGCTTTTCTGCCCAGGGCCGTGCCATAAATGCATCATGCAGGGCTTGCGGGTCGTAAATAGTATCCACCCAGTCAAAAAACGCCATGCCTTGTGCCTCATAGGGGGCATAGGCTTCAAAAAAACTGTCCAGCATACCGGTTTTGGCCTGACGGACGTGCAGATAGCGCAAAGAAAGCTGTTTCATTGCCTCGGCAACGGGTTTTTCACAATAGATAAGCACATAAAGCGCGGCCATCAGCCCGGCTCTGTCTGCCCCGGATTTGCAATGCATCAAGGCCGGCTTTTCAATGGAATTAAACAGATCGCGCGCCCCATAAAGCATTTCCTTATCCGGGGCGGCACGCGAGCGGGCGGTGAAATCTATCAAGGTGATATTGGCTTTTTTGCAGGCCTCTGCTTCCAGCTTCCAGCCCCCGTCACTTCTGGGGCCACGCAGATTAATAATGGTTTTAATGCCAGCTTTGGCGGCCTGCTCCACCCGGCCGGGCGTTGGCTGATTGCTGCGCCACATCTGGGCGTCAATCTGGTGCAGATTATGCCAGGCCAGCCGCAATACCCCATGATCCCTTAACATCAGCTCTGCCCAATCTGTGAGGCCGGTAAAGGGGGGGTGTGTCATCGCCTAGCTACCTGCCACTGTCAGGGCGCTGACAAATAAAGAGGGTGCGGCAATAGACTGGCGTAAATCCAGATCATTGGCCGGGGTCATATTCAGGAAGATATCTTTTAAATTGCCAGCAACCGTGGCTTCGGTGGCCGGCCATGCCAGCTTGCCATTTTCAATCCAGAAACCGGAGGCCCCGCGGCTGTAATCGCCTGTAGTCATGCTAACAGATGACCCCATCAATTCGGTAATATATAGCCCCTGTTTGATATCAGCTATCATATCATCCAGCTCTGTCTCGCCATTTTCCATGATGAAGTTGGAAACAGAAGGCGAGGGCGGGCCTGACAGAGAGCGCGCGGCATTGCCGGTCGGGGTCATGCCCAGCTGGGCCGCGGTGGACAAGGTCAGCAGCCAGCCATTTAACACGCCCTTTTCAACCATATAACGCTGGCTGACCGGCAGGGTCTCCCCGTCAAACAGGCGCGATCCCATGCCCCTGTTCAAGAGCGGGTTATCGATAATGGAAATAGACGAAGCGGCGATGGCCTTGCCAAGCTGGTCTTTTAGAAAACTTGTCCCTCTGGCAATGGCTGCCCCATTAATGCCGCTGGCAATATGCCCGGCAATAGAGCGCGAAATCCGCTTGTCATAAATGACAGGAAAGCTGCCTGTTTGGGGCTTGCGCGCGCCCAGCCTGGCCAGGGTACGTTTGGCCGCGCTTTTGCCGATCTTTTCCGGCGTGTCCAAATCTTCGGCAAAAACCGATGCGCTATAGTCATAATCGCGTTCCATCTGGCCATCTTTTTCGGCCAGAACCACCGCAGAGATGCCAAAGCTGGAACGTTTATAGGCCGCACTAAACCCGGTGCTGGTTCCTATCAGGATTTCTGTCATGCCGGTTGAGGCAGAGGCCCCGTCCGAGTTGCTGATGCCTGCCTCATCAAGCGCGGCTGCCTCGCAAGACAGCGCCATATCGCTCAATTGCTCGGTCGGAATGCTGGTATCATCAAATAGCTCGATATCGGGCAGGCTGGTGGCCTGCTCTGCTTTTGTGGCCAGCCTTGCATAGGGGTCTTCGGGCGCGATTTTGGCCATGCTGACCGCCCGCTCTGCCAGTTCAGCGATATTTTCATCATCCAGCTGGCCTGTTGAAATGCTGGCAGAACGCCTGCCAACAAAAACCCGCATACCGACCTGATAATCTTCAGAACGTTCGGCTGATTCTACCTTGCCAAGCCGAACCTGAACATCCAGCCCATGACCTTTGATAAAGCTGACATCTGCGCCATCTGCGCCCGCTTTTTTCGCTGCGTTCAGCACTTTATCTACAATTTTTTTATCATCTGTTTCCATAGCCATTCAAATAGTACGGATTGCCCATAGATGCAACCGCTTGCCAAATGAACAGGCGCAGTTTATCAGTGAAATTATTATGAGCAGCAAAATTTTTCTAGATGGCGGGGCAGGGACAACCGGTCTGCAAATAGCAGACAGGCTGGCGGCGCGTAGCGATATTGAAATCCTTGTGCTGGGCGCAGAAGAGCGCAAACAAAGTGCGGCGCGAAAAGCAGCAATGGCAGAAGCCGATATCACTATCTTATGCCTGCCCGACGAGGCGGCCATAGA
>JAURQT010000034.1 GCA_030835985.1 Alphaproteobacteria bacterium | reverse complement strand
TCCAAGCTGGCGCCAACGTAGTTTGACGCTCGCCAGATCGTTAATCATGGTCATGTGTTGCTGAACGGCAAGCGCTGTAATATCGGCTCGGTCATCGTCAAGGCGGGCGATGTTATCCAGCTGCGCGAAAAGGCCAAGCAGATGCCATCTATCCTGGAAGGGATTGGCTCTATTGAACGCGATGTACCAGAATATATCGAAGCCGATCATGACAAGATGAACGCAACTTTCCTGCGGATACCGGCATTCGATGAAGTGCCTTATCCGGTACAGATGGAACCAAATCTGGTTATCGAATATTACTCACGCTAATTTGCGGCGTTTTAACGCCTCTTTATTTTGCTGAATATAAAGCGCCTCTGATATCGCTCAGGGGCGTTTTTTTATGTCTGTTTTTTGCCTGTTAAGCGGGGCATTGCCATGATTTCGCCTATCTATTAATCATGCTAGGCTATTAATCATGCTAGAATAGTACAGGGCAGGGTACACCAAAAATAACGTGAAAGGCTGAATAGAAATGAATAATGGCTGGCCAGAGGAATATTATGCGGTAATTTTTACCTCTCAGCGCACCGATGCCGAGATGGAACTCTATGGCCTGACCTCTGAGCGGATGATAGAGTTGGCCCAGCAACAGCCTGGCTTTTTAGGGCTGGAAGCGGTGCGCGAGGAAAATGGGCTGGGCATTACGGTTTCCTATTGGCGTGACCGCGATGCCATTGCCGCCTGGCGCGACCATGCCGAACATAAGGTCGCCCAGAAAATCGGCCGCCAGGAATTTTATAGCTGGTTTCAATTGCGTATCGCCAAAGTGATAGATGAACGCAGCTTCGGTTTGGAAGATTTGTGAGGGGAGTTTTTACATTAAAAAAAGCAGGCTTTTGCCTGCTTCTTTATTCATATCTGGTGATGGGGGAGAGCCAGCATTAGCCCTGCATGGGTTGCGGGTTAACATTAATCCCGTGGGTGTTGAACATTTCCATCAACTCGCCTGTCTCATACATTTCGCGCACAATATCACAGCCGCCGATAAATTCGCCCTTTACATAAAGCTGGGGGATGGTCGGCCAGTCGGAATAGGTTTTGATGCCTTCGCGAATTTCATCATCTTCCAGCACATTCACGCCGCTAAATTTAATGCCCAGATGGCTGAGGACGCCAACAACCGCCGCCGAAAAGCCGCATTGCGGAAAGACAGGCGTGCCTTTCATAAACAAGACCACTTCATCGCTGGCGATATTATGGCCTATTTTTTCCTTAATTCTGTCTTCTAGCATCATATTATGCCTCCGTTTTTTTTAAGATGTGTTGGCGCTATATCGCGCCTTATCTGGTAAATCTGCTCTTTGAAAATTTATGCCTATGGGGCGCGGGTTTGCAAGGCCAGCGCATGCAACTCGCCGCCCATACGCCCATCCAATGCCTGATACACCATCTGGTGTTGCTGGACACGCGATTTTCCGGCAAAGGCCGCGCTGACAACCATACAGGAATAATGGTCGCCATCGCCGCGCAAATCCTCAATGGTTATTTGCGCATCCGGAAATGCCTTTTTAATCAGCGTTTCAATTTCATGGGCTTGCATCGGCATAGCGATACCTCTTCTGGGCTGACATCTCTCTCTTTGTATCAATGTTATCGCGCTGGATAGGGCTGTCTAGCCCATCAACGCCGGTATGGGGCTGGTGTGCCAGGCCACCATCACCTCTTTTGATATGGGGGGCAGATCGCCGACTGTCAATTCCGTTTTGGAAATTGTTTCACCGATGCGCACCGCCTCTATCTGATGGCCAGCACAAAGGGCGGCAAATTCGCCCGCATCGCGCACCGCCAGAATATAGCGTGCCTGATCCTCACCAAAAGCCCAGCCATGCAAAGAGCCGCTATCGGGAGGCGTGATTTTTGCCCCGCACTGGCCAGCCATCACCATTTCTGCCATCGCTATCAGCAAGCCGCCATCGCTGATATCCTGGACAGAGCTGGCGATGCCCTTGGCGATAGCCTCGCGCACCAGCTGGCCATTTTTGGCTTCTGCCTCCAGATCAACAGATGGCGGTGCACCGCCCTCGCGCCTGGCGATTTCACGGGCATATACCGAACAGCCCAGCCAGCCATCATTTGTCTTGTCCGACTGGCCAACTACATAAAGCGCCTGACCAGCTTGTTGCAGGCCAGCGCCTATGGTAGTGCGCCAATCATCAATAATGCCGATCATGCCGATAACCGGACAGGGCTGAATAGCCATCCCGTCTGTTTCATTATATAAAGATACATTGCCCGAAACCACCGGCGTATCCAGTGCCTTGCACGCCTTGCCCATGCCAGTGACCGCGCCGACAATCTGTGCCATGATATCCTGTTTTTCTGGATTGCCGAAATTCAGGTTATTGGTCACCGCCAGCGGCTTTGCCCCGGTTGCGCTGATATTGCGATAGGCTTCACATACGGCCTGTTTGCCGCCTTCAAACGGGTCCGCCTCTACATAGCGGGGCGTGCAATCTGTACAGACCGCCAGACCCTTATCGGTATTATGAATACGCACCATGGCGGCATTTCCGCCAGGCCCTGAAATGGTATCGGCCATCACATCGCTGTCATATTGCTCATATACCCAGCGGCGCGAGGATAAATCGGCACTGGAAAGCATTTTTTTCAGCACCTCGTCCAGGGGGATATCTTTTTCCAATTGCGCCGTAGACAGGACAGGCTGCAATTCTTCTGGCCGATAGGGACGGTCATATTCCGGTGCGTCATCCACCAACGGGGCAAGCGGAATATCACAGGCAATCTGTGCGTCTTTTAACAGCACCAGACGCTGGGTATCGGTGACCTTGCCAATGGGCATGAAATCGAGATCCCATTTCTCAAAAATCGCGCGGGCTGTTTCGGCCTGTTCCGGCTTTATGACCATCAGCATCCGCTCCTGACTTTCCGAGAGCATAATCTCGTAAGCGGACATGGCTTCTTCGCGTACCGGCACTAAATCCAGGTCAATTTCCATGCCCAGACCGCCTTTTGAGGCCATCTCTACCGAAGAAGAAGTCAGACCCGCTGCCCCCATATCCTGGATAGACAAGACCGCATCTGCCGCCATTAATTCAAGGCACGCTTCCATCAGCAATTTGCCGGTAAAGGGATCGCCCACCTGGACAGTCGGGCGCTTGCTTTCGGTTTCATCTGAAAATTCGGCTGAAGCCATGGTAGCACCATGAATGCCATCGCGCCCGGTTTTTGCCCCGACATAGATAACCGGATTGCCTGCCCCGGTGGCAGCGGAATAGAAAATACGGTCACTATGGGCCAGCCCGACCGCCATCGCATTGACCAGAATATTGCCATTATAGGAGCTATGGAAATTTACCTCGCCGCCAACCGTCGGGATACCAATACAATTGCCATAGCCGCCAATGCCGGCAACCACCCCCGAGAGCAGATGCGGGGTTTTTTCATGGGCAATATCGCCAAAACGCAGGGCATTTAACAGCGCAATCGGGCGCGCCCCCATGGTAAAGACATCGCGTAAAATCCCGCCAACGCCTGTGGCCGCCCCCTGATAGGGCTCGATAAAGGAGGGGTGATTATGGCTTTCAATTTTAAAAACAGCTGCCAGCCCATCGCCAATATCCACCACCCCGGCATTCTCGCCCGGGCCCTGAATAACCTGTGCGCCTTCGGTTGGCAGGGTTTTTAGCCATTTTTTAGAGGATTTATACGAGCAATGCTCTGACCACATGGCAGAAAAAATGCCCAGCTCGCATAAATTGGGGGTTCTGCCCAGCCTTGTTAAGATAAGCTGCCATTCTTCGAAAGACAGCCCCATCTGTTCGGCGTCGCTAAATCTCATTTCGCTGGCATTACTCATCTGGCCACACCTTCCAAAACAGAGGTCAGAAATTCACGGCCATCTTCCGAGGCATGGCCATTGCCCATTGCCCGTTCGGGGTGCGGCATCATTCCCATCACCCGCCCATTAGCCGATAAAATACCGGCAATATCGCGGGCAGATCCGTTCGGATTAGCCGCTCTGGCAGGGTCATTTTGTACATAGCGCAGGGCGACCTGTCCGCCCTGTTCCAGACTGTCCAGCAGCGCCACATCGGCAAAATAATTGCCCTCATTATGGGCTACCGGAATGACAAGTTCTGTCCCTGTCGCCAAATTGGATAGCAGCGGGGTTTCAATAGTTTCCTGTACCGCCAGACGGGTTTCACGGCAGACAAATTTCAGCCCGCTATTGCGAACCAGTGTACCAGGCAGCAAGCCTGTCTCCAGCAGGATTTGAAAACCGTTACAGACCCCCAGAACCGCTCCGCCGCGGCTGGCATGGTCAACCACCGCTTCCATCGCCGGGGCGCGTGCAGCCAATGCCCCGCAGCGCAAATAATCACCAAAGGAAAAACCGCCTGGAATAATCACAATATCCACCGGGTCAAGCTGGCTTTCCTTGTGCCAGACAAGGGCAGGGCGCCGGCCGGTAATGCGCTCGACTGCAACCATCATATCGCGGTCACAGTTAGAGCCGGGAAATATCAGAATAGCACTTCTCATGACGGGTCAATTACTTCGATGCTGTAATCTTCGATAACGGTGTTGGCCAGCAAGCTCTCGCACATACGCGCAGCACGCTGCTCGGCCCGCGCGCTATCCTCGGCATCGATATCCAGCATAATCTGCTTGCCGATACGCACATCGCTGGCATCGGTGAAACCAAGGCCGGAAAGGGCGCTTTCCACGGCGCGGCCTTGCGGATCCAGAACGCCTGTTTTCAGAGAAATATTGATTTTAACTTGCATAAAATTTTCCTTGAGCTTTTGTCACGCTTGCGGGGTCAGTTCGGTAATATCCAGCCCTAATCTGGTTGCGATATCGCAATAGGCTTCGATTAAGCCGCCCAAATCGCGGCGGAAACGGTCTTTATCCAGTTTTTCATTTGTTTTGATGTCCCAGAGGCGGCAATTATCCGGACTTAACTCGTCTGCCAGAACAATTTGCCTGCCTTCTGCGGTTTCCAGCCAGCCAAATTCCAGCTTGAAATCTACCAGACGAACGCCCAGCCCGAAAAACAGGCCAGACAGAAAATCATTAATCCTCAGGCTCATTTCGGTGATATCCATCAAATCCTCTGTACTGGCAATGCCGAGGGTGATGATATGCTCGCCCGCGACCACAGGATCGCCCAGCGCATCATTTTTCAAACAGAATTCCACCAGCGTATTGTTTAGCTTCTCGCCTTCGGTAAGGCCAAGGCGTGGACAAATAGACCCGGCAGCAATATTGCGAATAATGACTTCTATCGGAATAATTTCAACCGCCTTTACCACCTGTTCACGCGGCGAGGTGCGGGCGATAAAGTGATGGGGAATGCCCAATTCGCCCAAAGCCGGGAATAAATGCGCGCTGATGAGATTGTTTAAAATGCCCTTGCCGATAATGACATCTTTTTTCTGCGCATTAAAGGCCGTGGCATCATCTTTGAAATACTGGATGATAGTCCCTGGCTCATCCCCTTTGAAAAGCCGTTTGGCCTTGCCTTCATAAAGCGGTGTTTTTGTCTCTGTCATCTTTTTACTTCCCTGACTAATCCCTACTGCGCTGAGGGGAAAACCCGTGCAAAAATTGTATCGACATGCCGGAAATGCTGATCCAGATCAAACAGGGCCTCCAGCTCTTCGCCATTCAGATAGCCTGCAATATCCCTATCGTCCTTTAACAGGGGCAGATAGCTTTTGCCTTCCTGCCAGACGCGCATGGCATTGCGTTGCACATAGAGATAGGCATCCTCGCGGCTGCACCCTTTTTGGGTCAGGGCAAGCAAGACTTGCTGGGAATGGACAAGGCCGCCCAGCTGATCCAGATTTTTCTGCATCGCTTCTGGATAGATCAGTAAATTTTCTATTACCGAAGCCAGCCGTGCAAGGGCAAAATCCAGTGTGATAGTAGCATCCGGGCCAAACATCCGCTCAACCGAAGAATGCGAGATATCCCGCTCATGCCATAGGGCAACATTTTCAAGTGCCGGAATAACCGCCGCCCGGACAATGCGTGCCAGCCCGGTCAGATTTTCGGTCAGAACAGGATTGCGCTTATGCGGCATCGCAGAAGACCCTTTTTGACCGGCGCTGAAAAACTCTTCTGCCTCGCGCACCTCGGTGCGTTGCAAATGGCGAATTTCTGTCGCCAGCCTTTCAACAGAGCTGGCAATTACCCCCAGCACGGAAAAGAACATGGCATGGCGGTCTCGCGGAATAACTTGTGTAGAGACAGGCTCTATGGTCAGCCCCATTTTTTCTGCGACATGGGCTTCTACCGCCGGGTCGATATGGGCAAATGTTCCAACCGCACCGGATATCGCACAGGTGGCAATCTCAGCCCGCGCGGCGGCAAGGCGGCTGCGGCATCTGTCAAATTCTGCATAAAAGCCGGCCAGTTTCAGCCCAAAGCTGGTTGGCTCTGCATGAATACCATGCGAGCGGCCAATGGTGGGGGTGTATTTATGCGCCAGTGCCTGTTTATGCAAGCCCTCACAGATTCTGTCCAGGCCAGCCATCAGCAAATCACTTGCCCGGCTAAGTTGCACCGACAAGGTGGTATCCAGCACATCAGACGAGGTCATGCCCTGATGGACAAACCGGGCTTCCTCGCCCACATATTCTGCCAGATTGGTTAAAAAGGCGATAACATCATGTTTGGTTTCGCGTTCAATCTCGTCAATGCGGTCAATATCGAAATTACCACGCTCCCATACAGCCTTGGCCGCTTCTTTGGGGATAACGCCCAGGTCAGCTTGTGCATCACAGGCATGGGCTTCAATTTCAAACCAAATTCTAAACTTACTTTGTGCTGACCATATCTCGGTCATTTCCGGACGCGCATAACGCGGAATCATCTGATTTACTTTCGGTTACGTTGTGGGATGGAGATTATCTATCATTTATCGGCAAAAAAAGCTATAGTCAGAGGGCGGTGTTTTGCTGCATTTATGATAAATTTTTTAAAACTTCCGTTCCGGATTAAAAAGGGTTGTTTATCGTGATTGTTAGAAAATTATTATTTACCGCCCTGCGGATGGCTGCCCGAAACCCTGCGGTTCGCCGGCAAGCGGTCAAGGCAGCCGATAAAGCTGTGGAGGCCGCACGTCCCAGCCTGTTAAAAGCCTCTCGCCGGGCTGGTGAGGCGGTGCGCTCTGCCTCTGGTGAGCTAAAGGAGGGGGTAAAAAAATTCAAAGCCGGCATGGAAGGCGAAGAGATATTGCCGCCCGGTAAACCTTCGGCAAAATCGCCCAAACGACCAGAAAAGAATATCACGCCGCCAAAGGGCAAATAGATGCCAAAGTTAACATAAATAAAAGGGCACATAAATAAACAGCTCGCCAGCAGGGCCAGCGAGCTGTCTTGGAAAAGTTTGGCAGGTAAAGATTATTTCCTGGAGATGCCAAGATGAATAATCGCCCCCAAACCAGCGCCAATTATCCAGGCATAACCGCCGCCGCCGCCCAGATTGCGGAAAATCTCGTCTAGGCCAAAAACAAGAATACCCGGCCATACCGAACCGATGGCGATATATCCGGATAATATCCATGCCAGAATGGCCTTGCGATTAAAGCCGCCCTGATAATAATATTCCCCCTTCGGATTTTCATCAAACAGGGCATCGACATCTAACTGCTGTTTTTTGAGGATATAAAAATCAGCTATCATAATGCCGAACACCGGTGCCAATATCGCCCCCAGGGTGTTCACAAACGGGAACAACCCCAACTGGGTGATAAACGAAACCCATAATCCGCCAATGACAAAACCACAACCAGCCGTAATCAGCCCGCCGGTTCTGAAATTAATCCGGCTGGGAACAAGATTAGCCAGATCATAGGCAGGCGGTATGAAGTTAGCGACCATATTAATGCCAACGGTGGCAGCAAAAAATGCAAACGCGGCAACAATTGTCAGAAACAAATTATCCACTTTTGCAACCATCTGTGTTGGCTCGGCAATATATTCGCCAAAGATGGCAATCGTGCCGCCGGTTATCATCAGCGTGATGAAGGAGAAAAACACAATATTACCGACCAGTCCCCACATATTGCCCTTTTTCATTTCTTCTTCATTTTTCACAAAACGGGCAAAATCGCCAAAATTGATCACAACCGCCGCGAAATAGCCAACCATAATGGAAAACACCGCAACAAATGCCCCGAAAGTGCCAAGGCCTTGAAATTCACCTGACCGTGTGCCACCCGAAAATACTGAGCCGACTTCCGAGAGCAGTCCGCCCCCTGCCTTTGCCCATATAACAATCATCAGAACGATCATGATCAGATAAACCGCCGGCCCGGCAAAATTCAGGAACCTCTTGATAAGATCCACCCCGTGCCAGAATAGATAAATCTGAAAAGCGGATACTAAAATAAAAGAAACCCACAACACCCCTGTCATGCCCAGAAAGGTTGACTGCCCGTCTATGCCGGTGATGCCGGTTATCAGCAACGCAACAGCTGTTGAGGCAAAAAAGGTCTGTGCGCCATACCAGAACATAGCAACAATTCCCCTGATCATGGCCGGAAAATTAGCCCCGAATACGCCCATACTGACCCGGGCAAAAACCGGATAGGGGATGCCATGTTTTACACTGGGTCGGCCAGACAGATTGACCAGCCAGGTAATAAAAAAACCTGCCAGTATAAGCGCTGCAAATACCGCCCAGCCATTCAATCCGGAATAAAGAAACAATGATGCGGCAAGTGTATAGCCAAACAGGCTCTGTACATCATTTGCCCACACATTGAAGATTTCAAACCAACCCCAATTTTTTTTCTCGGCCGGGGTTGGTGCCAAGTCGTCATTATATAATTTCGTTGATTTTTTCATCTTGCTTTCCCTCTTTTGAAATTTCAACAAAGATGCACCATAAATTACCTGATAACCTGTTTTTAATACATCTAGTAAAAGTTTTATAAAATTATTTGTCAACTATTGGGCGTGGCAAATATCCAAGGAGTTGGCGTGTTCCGGTCAGGGGATAGCCTAGAGCAAACCCATGGATTTAAAGCCGATGGTTTTTGTGCCGCCCACAATGATATGATCATGCAAGGTAATATCGAGCGTATTCAGCGCATCTTTTGTGCGTTTGGTCATATCGATATCGGCCTTGCTGGGGCGCAGATGGCCGGTGGGATGATTATGCACAATAATCACCGCTGTGGCGCGGTGATGTAATGCCTGCCTGGCAATTTCACGCGGGAAAATAACTGTACGGTCTACGATGCCGGATGACATAATCTCATCTGCGATAACTTCGTTCTGGCTATTGAGATAAATCACCATAAATTTTTCAATTTTCTCATGGCCAAGCCGTTTGACTGTGAAATTCAGAACCGCTTCCCAATTGCTTAACACATCCTCGCGGGTTACTTGTTCCTGACCAAGTCGGTAGAATATTGCCCTGATAATGGCAAACATATCGGCTGTCTGATGGCCAATGCCGCGGACTTTGGTTAATTCTTCGGCAGGGGCATGTAAAATATTATCCAGAGTTTCAAACCGTGCATACAGGGATTTTACCTGCGGTTTGATATCCCGGCGCCGAAGATTGAAAAATAACAGCATTTCCAGCAATTCCTGACGGGAAAGGGATTCGCCGCCATTCTGGTATAATTTTTCGCGCATCCGGCCGCGGTGTCCAGCCTTGAAATCGTCCTGTTTCTTTTTGGTTTTTTCACCCATTTTTGCGGCTCCCGAAAAAGGCAAGACCGCGAGTTGAACGCCCGTAACAGCCCCTCTTTCATGCTGTAAGAGGATCAGTATCGCAAAAGAAACTTAATTTTTAGTGAATGGCGGCAAGATTTAGGCAGGTTTTTTAAATGGTGGATGATGCAGCTCTTGTGCGGACAGGGTAAATATCTCTGCCCCGTCTTCGGTAATGCCAATAGAATGCTCAAACTGGGCGGACAGGCTTTTATCTCTGGTCACCGCTGTCCAGCCATCGCTCAGGATTTTTGTGGCATAATGGCCAGCATTGATCATCGGCTCGATGGTAAATATCATCCCCGGCTCCAGGCGCAGACCAGTACCAGGCGTGCCATAATGCAATACGGTCGGTGCGGTATGAAAAACCCGCCCCAACCCATGACCGGTAAAATCGCGCACCACAGAAAAGCGGTTCTGTTCGGCATGGCGTTGAATAATATAACCAATATCGCCCAATGTCGCACCGGGCTTTGCCCCGTCAATCGCTTTCATCAGACATTCATAGGTTATTTGCGTTAAATTCTGGGCTTTGACAGAAGGCGTGCCAACCCAATACATACGCGATGTATCGCCATACCAGCCATCCAGAATAACCGTCACATCAATATTCAGAATATCCCCATCTTGCAGGCGTTTTGCCCCGGGTATGCCATGGCACACCACATGATTAAGGGAAATACAGGTAGATTTGGGAAAGCCTTTATAATTCAGCGGGGCAGGGATGGATTTATGGTCTAAAATATAATCATGGCAAAGCTGGTCGAGCTGTTCGGTTGCCGTGCCTTCCATGACATACGGGGTAATCATATCCAGCACGCGCGCCGCCAGTGCGCCCGCTTTCCGCATTCCGTTAAAACCGTCTTCGCCATGAAGCATGACAGGTTCCTGTCGCATACCATCTCGCCTTTAAATGAGTATTCCATGATCCCTCTAAGGGGGTGTTCCCGTAAAGATGCTGGAATGTATCTTAATTAAACCATTTACACAGATTGAGTTTTTATATCAGCTTCGCTAATAAAGCCCGTTCGGGATGCCGCCCAATAATCTTTAAACGGCATATTTTGATGCTGGTATAGCAAATAGGAGCCTGTTTTTGCAAATGTCAAATCCTGAAGCTGCAATTTTGGTTATCGGGGATGAAATCCTCTCTGGCCGAACAAAAGATAAAAATATTGGCTGGCTGGCCGAAGAGTTAACCGCGCTTGGCATCAGTTTAAAGCAAGCCCGTATCATTGCTGATGACCGCCAAACCATCATTGATACAGTGCGCGAATTTTCAAAAAATTATGATTATGTCTTCACCTCTGGCGGTATTGGGCCTACCCATGATGATATTACCACAGAGGCGGTGGCGGCTGCGTTTGATGTGCCGGTTATCCGCCACCCGGAAGCGATGGCCCGCCTGACCCGCCATTATGAAGGGACAGATATCGAGTTTAATGCTGCCCGGCAAAAAATGGCCAATATTCCGCAAGGGGCAGAATTAATAGATAATCCGGTAAGTGCCGCCCCCGGCTATCGGATTGAAAATGTTCATGTGATGGCAGGGGTGCCGTCTATTTTGCAAGCCATGTTCAAAGGAATTGCACCCGGCTTGCAAGGCGGGGTTCAACCCACGCGCATCACCGTGCAATGTGCCATAGGCGAGGGGACAATCGCCACTATCATGGAGGCGGTTAGCGGCCAGTTTGACGGCGTCAGTGTAGGCTCATACCCCTGGTTCAAGCCCGGGCAATTTGGCACCGCAGTTGTCCTGACAGGCCTGGATGCTGGTCTGGTGGAAAATGCTGCCAGTGCATTGGCCCAATTGGTGCGAGAACAGGGCTTTTCAGCGCGGCGGGATGAAGATAACAGCATTATTGGCCCGGCTTCGCCCCGGCCAGCCTGATATCGCAAATAGTGCCGATAATTACCCCCCCCCTGTAATTAACCCCCCGATAATTAACCCCAGGGCCCCTTAAATCGTCTTTTTACCGCTGGCACAGACCCGCCTGATTTCCTTTGATAGCGGGTTTTTGCTTCCTGTTTCAGGGTGCTGAACGGCACAGGTTCGGCTGACCAGCGCGGTGTTTCGGGGCGGTCATCTGCCAGCAGGGCAACCTCGCGGCGTTTAAAAAAGGGGATAAGTACCATGCCGGTGATAAAGCCGCCAATATGGGCAAAATAGGCCACCCCGCCACCACCGGAAAGACCGGCAGGGGCAGCAACAAATTGCCCGGCTATCCATACGCCCAGTACTAGCCAGGCAGGCAGGCTGATAATCCGCACAAAAATCAAAATCAGCATAAACACCCTGACCGTTGCCCGGGGATGCAATAAAATATACGCCCCTAAAATGCCGGCAATGCCGCCTGATGCGCCAATGATGGGGATGTTGGAGCCGGGGTCGATCATCGCCTGACATAGCCCGGCACCCACCCCGCAAAGCGCATAAAAAACAATAAAGCGAAAGGGGCCCATCGCATCTTCCACATTATCGGAAAAAATCCACAAATACAGCATATTGCCAGCCAAATGCATAAAGCCGCCATGTAAAAACATGGACGTAAAAATGGTGGCCCAATTCGGCACGACTGCCAGAGAGGCTGGCAGGTTTTCATTTCCCAGTAATACAGAAGGAATGATGCCAAATTGTAAAAAGGCAGTGCGCTCTTCATAGCCGCTTAGTTCCAATTGCCATAAAAACACCATGATACAGGCAACCAGTATCAGATAGGAGATAACAGGGGTGCGGCTGGTCGGATTATTATCAAATAAGGGTAGAAAAAACATTTCCGCCTATTTTAGGGCTGATAAAGCAATGGGCGCAATGGGCTATTTATAGCCGGCATCATTGCACACTGCCTATCCGCCCGTAAAAGGTTTTCATGGCGTGTTCGGACAGGCTGATGCCAGGCGTATTATTATAGGCCAGAACCGCTAATTGGCGCATACTGTCATCCTCGACAGGGGTTACGCGGTGCAGGGAATTTCGCCCCCTGAACAGCAATAAATCACCTGGCTGCATTTTTAATTCTTCTGGCCGCCTTTTGCCGGACAGGATATCATCGCAGGCCGCAAAGCCCATATCGCCTGCATCGGCATTTCGCACATCGCGCACATATTCAAATGCCCCGCCACTGGCCGCTGGCTGTATCATCAGCGTTACCGCAAAAGACGAATTGTCAAAATGCCAGCCCAGCTCTTCGCCTTTGCGGGCATAATGGATGTTTACAGACGATAGATTATCGGCATAGGGATAAAGCGCGTCCTCTTCTAAAATATCACATAAAGCCGCTTTAAAAAGCGGGTCATGATAGAGCTGTTTCAAAGGCGAGCTTGCGGCTATCACATCATCACAAATACACCCCTTTGATGAGGTAACTTCTTTATTGCGGATATGGCTTGCTGGCAGCTCAGGGTCTGGCTGGGTAAGATAGATATTATGGGTTTGCGGGTTGAAATAGGCAGCATCAAACCCTTCTTCTGCTTCTTTTTGCAGCTCTGCCAGTGCCTCGGCGCGCAAAAACCCTGTCATGGCGCTCGCCCCTTTTGCGCGCAACTCCTCACGCTTTTCACGCCGCCAGCTGGCATCGGATAGCTTGTGAATATCGGTATTTACAATTCTATCAATCGACATCTCATACAGCTCCTGTTCCATGCCGTTTATTATCCCTTATCTTGATAAATTATTCTGTCATAGTAAACCGCAATTAAAGGCAGCAGAGAATGAAAAAAAACAGATGCCATATTTTCTAATTCCCCCCTTTTTCCGCGTTACGCTTGACAATATATGGAAAAACACTCAGTGCTTGTTAGGGGATGTTTGTGCGTAATGCGCCAAATTTACCCGCAACAAGCTAAATATAAATGTAACAAGCTAAATATAAATGTATAAAAAGGCAGCTGGAATATGACCGCCCCTATGATCGATTACTATCTCTCCCCTTTCAGCCCATGGACCTATTTGGGGGCAGCCCGGTTTCGTGAACTGGCAGCACGCCATCAGGCAAAAATAGGGGTCTTTATTGTTGATCTGGGACAGGTATTTCCTGAAACAGGGGGCTTGCCCCTGCCCAAACGCGCACCCCAGCGTCAGGCCTACCGGCTACAAGAGCTGGCACGATTTGGCGAATATCACAATCTGCCGATTAATATAAAGCCGGCTTTCTTCCCGCCTTCCTCGCCGCTGGCAAATATTGTGCTGATGGCGGTACGCGAGGCCCATGGCACAGAAGCAACCTTGCACGCCTCAGAAGCCCTGCTTACCCAAATCTGGGCAAAGGAAACCGATATTGGCGATGGGGCAGTGGTTGCATCTGCCCTGACAGAGGCTGGATTGCCAGGGAAAGCGCTGGTAGATGAGGCACATAAAAATGCAGATGCCCTCAGCGCATTAGTGGCCAGGGATTCGCACGCCGCGATTGAAGCACATATTTTCGGGGCGCCCAGCTTTGTTGTTGATGGTCAGGTATTTTGGGGGCAGGACAGGCTGGATATGCTGGATTGGTATCTGTCCAAACGCTAGGATATCCAAACATCAGGATTATCGACCGGTTGTGACAAGATGTGCCAGATATTCTGCCAGAAGAACGCCAGAAGAACGCCAGAAAAGCGCCAGAAAATTACCGGCTCTTGTTTTAAATTCTAAATTATGAGAGCAATAAAGACGCACAGGAAATAAATCGCCTCTGGCATAAAAGC
>JAURQT010000033.1 GCA_030835985.1 Alphaproteobacteria bacterium | reverse complement strand
GTTTGCCTTTGGCGTTTCTTTTGAATTACCTGTCTTTCTGTTATTGCTGGTAAAAGCTGGCTTGATGACCGCAGATGGCCTTGCCGCCAAACGCAAATATGCAATATTGCTGGCCTTTATTGCGGCGGCTATTTTAACGCCGCCGGATGTTATCTCGCAAGTACTGCTCGCTGTGCCTGTTATTCTGTTATATGAGCTGTCTATCCTTGGGGCGCGGCTGATCCAGAAAAAGCCGGATGATACAAAAGAGGCAGGCAAGGAAGAAGATGAAAGTAACCCGCTCTGAGGATGCCGGCTTTGTATCTATCACCAGCCTTTTATTTATTTATGGGGCCATAAGGAGTTTTATGACTTATGCATGACATAAGAGCTATCCGCGAAAACCCGGAACAATTTGACAAGGCCGCCAGCCGTCGCGGGCTTGAGCCTGTTGCCGGGATTATTCTGGCACTGGATAAGGACAAGCGCGAGATACAAACCAGCTTGCAAGCCAAATTATCGCGCCGCAATGAAGCCAGCCGTGAAATTGGCCAGAAAAAAGCCGCAGGCGAGGATGCCGATGCCTTGCTGGCAGAAGTGGCGGCTATTAAAGAAGAAATCCCGGCTCTGGAAGCCAGGGAAGCCGAGCTGGACGCCCAAATTCACACCCATCTTATTTCCATTCCCAATATTCTGGATGACAGGGTACCAGATGGCGCAGATGAAGCCGAAAATGAACTTATCCGCAACGTTGGAGAGAAGCCTGTCTTTTCTTTTGCCCCCCGTGACCATGTGGATATTGGCGAAGGGCTGGGGCAGATGGATTTTGCCACCGCTGCCAAGCTGTCGGGCGCGCGTTTTGTGGTCTTGCAAGGGCAATTGGCGCGGCTGGAACGTGCATTAGCCGCCTTTATGCTGGATGTGCATACAGCCGAGCATGGTTATCTGGAAACCTTGCCGCCCGCCCTTGTGCGTACCCAGACCATGACCGGGACAGGCCAGTTACCAAAATTTGCCGATGATCTGTTTCATACCACCGATGATCGCTGGCTGATCCCCACAGCAGAAGTGCCGCTGACCAATATTGTGGCCGATAGCATTGTCCCGCGTGAGGCATTACCGATGCGCATGACCGCCTTTACCCCCTGTTTTCGGGCGGAGGCTGGCTCGGCAGGGCGCGATACGCGCGGCCTTATTCGCCAGCATCAATTTTCCAAAGTAGAGCTGGTATCTATTACTACCGCCGATCAATCAGAAGCCGAGCTCGCGCGGATGACAGGCTGTGCAGAAACCATTTTGCAACGCCTTGGGCTGGCATATCGGGTATTGCGCCTATGTTCGGGGGATACCGGCTTTTCTGCCCGCCAGACACTGGATATCGAAGTGTGGCTGCCAGGCCAGGATGAGGGCAGGGGTATGTATCGCGAAATATCTTCCTGTTCCAATTGCGGGCCTTTTCAGGCACGGCGGATGAAAGCGCGTACCCGTAAAGAGGGCGAGAAAGAAACAGAATTTGTGCATACATTAAATGGCTCTGCCCTGGCGGTTGGCCGGTGTATGATAGCTGTTTTGGAAAATGGCCAGCAAGAGGACGGCTCTGTCCTGTTGCCAGAGGTTTTGCATAGCTATATGGGATGTGACAGGCTGGTGCCAATCACCTAGAATTGCGATGAATGCGGCCTTGTCCGTTAAATCAGGGGTGTGATAGCGGAAGAGGGAAGTAAAACATTGCGGATATTGCTGACCAATGATGATGGCATAGATGCAGAAGGATTGCATCTGTTAGAAGAGCTGGCTCTGGGCATTTCAGAGGATGTTAGGGTTGTTGCCCCGGCATCTAATCAGTCAGGTACCGGGCGTTCTATCAGCCTGCATCGGGATATCGATTTTCATCAGCGCGACAAAACCCATTATTCGGTTGGCGGCACCCCTGCTGATTGTATAATGCTGGCTTTGCATTTGCTGTATCCGGATAAAAAACCTGACCTGATATTATCGGGAATTAATCACGGGATGAATGTCGCAGATGATATTGGCTATTCCGGCACGGTAGGCGCCGCCAAGGAAGCCGCGATTAACGGTATTGCCGGCATCGCGCTTTCCCAGCGTTTTTTCAAAGGCAGGCCGGATTTCACCCCTGTCAGACAAGCCGGAAAACAGGTGCTGGCGGCGGCGATAGATATCGTGATGCCGGAGCGGACTGTTTTAAATATTAATTTCCCGCCAGCTGAATTTGGCCAGGTAAAGGGCATACGCGCTGCCCATCTGGATTGCCATAAATTTTCAGATGAGGTTCTTGCAGGGGATGAGCCGGGAAGCTATCGCATCGGGCCTATGGTGATGTTAGAGGATGTCGCAGAAAATACCGATAGATGGTGGCTGGATAGAGGCTATGTATCCTTCACCCCTCTAAAGATGGATATGACTGCCCAAAATTTGCTATCACAGATGCCGGATAAAGATTTTTCATAAAAAGAGAAAAAGAGCCTGTCATTTATGTCCAGCTTTCTGCCGCAAAAAGCCAAATTACTAATGACCTTGCGCGCGCAGGCGATTATGCAGGCAGATATCCTGTCCGCTATTGAAACCGTCCCGCGCGAGCTGTTTATCCCGGAAAATTTACATGCGCACGCCTATGAGAATGCCTCTCTGCCTATCGGTTATAAGCAAACCATCAGCCAGCCCTATATTGTGGCGGTGATGACGCAATCCCTGGAGCTGAAAAAAACCCATAGAGTGCTGGAAATCGGTACAGGAAGCGGCTATCAGGCCGCTATTCTCGCGCGGCTATCCAGACGGGTTTATACGCTGGAAAGGCTACGTCCGTTGATGGTATCGGCTGAAAAACGCCTAAAAACATTGCAAATCTCAAATATTACCTATCGCCATGGAGACGGAGCAAAAGGCTGGCCGGAAGCCGCCCCTTTTGACCGCATTATCATCACCTGCCGCGTAACAGAAATACCCACAGCCTTGCTGGATCAGTTAAAAGAAGGCGGGATATTAATTGCCCCGGTTGGCCCATCTGGTAAAGAAGAGCTGGTTCGTGTAAAAAGAGAGGCAGAAGGTTTTGAGAAAAAAAGCCTGATGCCTGTGCGGTTCGTGCCAATGCTGGCAGGGACGCAAGCATAAACAAAAGAAAAAGTGACCATCAAAGATAAGGCACAGATGAAAATGCATATCCACACAACGCGTTTTTTAAAGCCCGTCATATTTGCCGGCCTAGCCATGCTAATTGGCTTGAGCGGATGCCAGACAAAATTGCCAAAATTGCCAAAATTGCCGGAAATATCTCTTAGCCGCGACGCCCCGGCACCGGTAGAAGAGGCCCCGTTGCGCGAGGCACGCCAGCTATTGCCTGCTTCGGGCGAGATTATTGCCGCCCCCGGGGATACCATTTTTTCGATCGCCACCCGTTATCAGATTACCCCGCAATCGATTATCAATGATAACCAGCTTGTTCCGCCTTTTGACATTATCGAAGGCGAGCGTCTGAAACTATCACCTGCGCGCTATCATGTTGTCTCTCTTAGCGATAATTTATATGACCTCTCGCAACGCTATGCGGTAAGCCAGGAACAGCTGGCTGGCCTGAATGAATTGCAAAAACCCTATCAGCTGGTAGTGGGGCAAAGATTGCTATTGCCCGAACAGCCTGATTTTTCGGTACTGGATATCGCCGGCATTGAGGTGGAAAATGTGCCGGTGACTATCGTGCAAACTGCGCCCAAAACGGCGGCAGGTGCGCCCGCATCTGCGCCCGCGAAATCCTTTGTTGCGCCTGCACTTGGCAGTGCCGGCTTTACCTGGCCTGTAAAGGGCGAGGTGATAGCTGAATTTGGCCCTATGGCCAGGGGCGTACATAATGACGGGGTAAATATTCAGGCAAATGAAGGCACAATCGTGGTTACCTCTGCGCCAGGCACAGTGGCCTTTGTGGGTACCGGCCTGAAAAGTTTTGGCAATCTGGTATTGGTCAAACATGAGGGCGGTTATATTACCGCCTATGCCCATTTAAGCGATATTCTGGTCCAGGAAGGCGATGCGTTAACTGTCGGCACAAATATCGGCCAGGTGGGTATGACTGGCCGGGTAGATAGCCCGCAATTGCATTTCGAGGTTCGCCAAAGCCGCACGCCTGTTAATCCCAGAGATATTATCTCTTAAAATTAATCCAGGCTTTTTATATTTTTATCCCATGCTGCATAGCCAGATTGAGGATATATTGAAAGGCTGTCCGACCAGAGCGATTGCCACGCCCGATGGCCCATGTCAGGCTATCCTGGCGCACGTCATCATATGAAACAGGTATCTGGTAATATTCCACATACCATTTGATCATCGCCAGATAGGTATCCTGATCCACATTATGAAAGCCTATCCATAACCCAAAGCGGTCGGAGAGGGAGATTTTTTCCTCTGCAGCCTCTGAGCGGTTAATGGCGGTGGATTGCTCATTCTCTATCATCTGGCGCGCCATCAAATGACGGCGGTTGGAGGTGGCATAAAATACCAGATTGCGTGGCCGGCCAGATAATCCGCCCTCCAGAACCGCTTTGAGCGATTTATAGCTGATATCTTCCTGCTCAAACGCCAAATCGTCACAAAACAGGATATAGGCTCTGTCTATTTTGGATAAACGCGCCATCACCTCTGGCAAATCGCCCAGATCCTCGCGCTGGATTTCGACAAGGCCGATATCATATCCCTTTTCTAGAAGATGGCCGTGAACTGCCTTTAAAACCGAGGATTTACCTGTGCCGCGCGCGCCCCATAACAGGGCATTATTTGCACGCATCCCTTTAGCAAAATATTCAGTGTTTTCTAAAAGCTGCTGTTTTTGCTGATCAATCCCTTGAAGGCTATCCAGGGGCAATCGCTGAATTTCATCCACCGCATGAAAGCTGGATTTCTCTGATACCCAGACATAGCCCTGATGGCTTTTCATATCGATATCGGCTGTTTTTGGGGGGGCCAGCCTTTCCAGCGCATTGGCGATGCGGGTCAGGGTCGTTAACGTATCATCTGTTTCACTCATGGATAAAGCTCTTTTAAAAAATCCCTCGGACAGGCTATTCATCTGTTGAAAATCGGGCATAAGCTGGTAAAACTTATGCCCATTTCGCCCTCACTATACCCCAGCCAATATGAAACTCAATTAATTCTGGCTATCCTTTGCAATGATGATTGGCATTTTGCCCTGTTTTATGTTACCAAACACAGGGTTTTCCAGCTGCCTGATGCGCAGCTTTTTTATTATGGAGATTTTCAAAAAATGCTTATCAGTCCAGCTTTTGCCCAATCAGCCGGTGGTGGCGGGGATTTTACCTCTCTTTTACCTTTCGTTCTGATTTTTGTGGTATTCTATTTCTTTTTAATCCGTCCACAGCAAAAACGTGCCAAGGAACATCGCGAGATGGTAAGCCAGCTTCGCCGCGGCGATAAGGTGATTACCTCAGGCGGCCTGGTGGGTACAGTCACCAAATCTGTAGATGATCAGGAAACTGTTGAAGTGGAAATCGCCAAGGATGTGAAGGTTAACATCATGCGCACCATGATAGCCGATAAACGTTCCAAGGATGACAAGGCGAAAAACGCCAATACAGCCGAGGCACCAAAGAAATCCGGTCTGGCTGGCCTGTTTGGTGGTGGCAAGAAATAATCATTTACCAAAAAGCGGTGTGTAAGCGTTATGCACCGCTTTTTTAACGGTTAATTTTTTTAGGTTACGTCTTATGCTTCAGTTTGAGACATGGAAAAAAGCAGTTGTCATTTTTCTGGTAATCACAGGGATTATCTATGCGCTGCCCAATCTTTTCAGCCAAAATGGGGAAAAGGCGGGTACAGCTTTCCTGCCCGGTCAAACAATTAATCTCGGGCTGGATTTACAAGGCGGCTCTCATCTATTGCTTCAGACAGATTTAAACGCTGTCATCGCCGAGCGTATGGTTGGCATCTCGGAAAATCTGCGCCTTGCATTGCGGGAAGAAAAAATCAGATTTCGCAGCCTGAAAGCCGGCAAGGATGAGGTTACCTTTTCCCTTCGCGATGATATAATCGATACTGGAAAGCAAAGCCAACTGGATACTATCTTGCGCGATTTGGGGCGTGATTTTGATACCCAGCGCAGCGGCCAGAATATCACCATCCGTTTGAATGAAGCCGGGCTTCAAAATCTGGCCAATCAGACCGTTGAGCAATCGATAGAAATTATCCGCCGCCGGCTGGATCCAGATGGCACGAAAGAGCCGGTTATACAGCGTCAGGGCAAGGATCGTATTTTGGTACAATTGCCCGGCGTGGATGATCCCGAACGCATTAAACGCCTGATAGGGCGCACCGCAAGGCTGACCTTCCAGCTGGTCGATATGCGTAGCACCGCACAGGAAGCCCGCAGCTCCGGGCGTGTTCCCCCGGGAAGTGTGCTGCTGGAAAGTGCCGATGAGGGGGGCGGTGAATATATCGTGGAAAAGCGGGTGATGGTCAGTGGCGAGCTGTTGGAAAATGCCTCAGCCGGATTTGACCAGAACAGCCGCCCGGCGGTGAATTTCCAGCTGAATGCAGAAGGGGCGCGCCGGTTTGGCCGCGTAACGGGCGAGAATATCGGCCGTCCATTTGCGATTGTTCTGGATAACAAGGTGGTTTCTGCCCCGGTTATCCAGTCACAAATTTTTGGCAGTGGCCAGATTACCGGCAATTTCAATGTGGCAGAAACAAATGAGCTGGCGCTTGTCTTGCGTGCGGGCGCATTGCCAGCACCGCTAATAGTTCTCGAAGAGCGCTCTGTCGGGCCGGGGTTAGGGGCTGATTCTATCGCCGCTGGCGAGATTGCCGCACTGGTCGGGCTGGCTTTGGTGATTATCTATATGGTGATGAGCTATGGGCTGTTTGGGGTATTTGCCGATATCGCCCTGATGGTCAATGTGGTGCTGATATTGGGCGCCTTATCTGCGCTTCAGGCCACGCTAACCTTGCCGGGCATTGCCGGGATTGTCCTGACAATGGGGATGGCGGTGGATGCAAATGTTCTGGTCTTTGAGCGGATAAGAGAAGAATTGCGTGGCGGCAGGCGGGTGGCACAAGCCATCGAGGCAGGATATAGCCGCGCTTTATCCACCATTATCGATTCAAATTTAACCACTTTATTTGCCGCATTATTCCTGTTTGTGTTTGGCTCGGGCCCGGTAAAGGGATTTGCGGTAACCCTGTCTCTGGGGATTGTGACCTCGATGTTTACCGCATTGATGGTCACCCGGCTATTGATTGTCTTGTGGGTAAATGCCAAACGCCCAAAACAGCTAGAGCTCTAGAAAGAGGGGATATCTCGATGTTCAGATTAAAGCTTGTGCCTTCTGTCCCTTCTATTCATTTTTTGAAATATGTACCGATAGCCGGCGGGGTATCTATCGCGGCTGTTCTGGCCTCTATCGGTTTGTTTTTCCTGGTGGGTCTTAATCTGGGGATTGATTTTCGCGGTGGCATCCTTATTGAGGCACAATCCAAAACCACGGCCGATATTGGTGCGGTTAGAGGGGATCTGGAAACATTGGGGCTGGGCGATATCGCTATCCAGAGTTTCGGGACAGAAAAAGATGTGCTGATCCGTGTACAAAAACAGGAAGGCGATGAGCGCGCGCAAGTCGCTGCCATTGAAAAGATTACCTCTAGTTTGGGGGATGGTTATGATATCAGACGCACCGAATTTGTTGGCCCAACAGTAGGGGCAGAGCTGGCAGAAAAAGGCATTTTGGCGGTTATATGTGCGCTATTTGCCATCATGATCTATATCTGGTTCCGATTTGAATGGCAGTTTTCCATCGCCGCCTTACTTGCCCTTGCCCATGATGTGCTTACCACTGTGGGTCTGTTTGCGCTGACCGGGTTTGAATTTAATCTGGCCACGTTGGCCGCGATTTTGACGATTGCCGGTTATTCTATCAATGACACGGTGGTGGTGTTTGATAGGGTACGCGAAAATCTACGCAAATATAAATCATGGGATCAGGGCAAAATTTTGAATAGATCGCTCAATGAAACCTTGTCCCGTACGGTTATGACGTCGGTAACAACAGCGATTGCCCTTATCGCCATTATCCTTTTTGGCGGGGCGGTTTTACGGGATTTTGCCCTTGCTATGCTGTGGGGGGTTACCATTGGTACATATTCGTCTATCTTTATCGCTGTCGGGCTTATTTCCCGATTTGACCTGAAACGCAGCGATGATGAAGATAACCAGATCCCGACACCGGAATATGAACGCTCCTAAATCACCGCCAGCTGGGCTGTTTTACGGGTGAGCAGGGGAATTGCAGCGCTATGAAACGACCTACTACTGATAAACATAACCCTCTGGTTTCGGTTCAGGAATTCCCCGATGATGGTAAATTGCAAATTATCCATGGGTATGGCAATGGCCAGTTTCGTATCGCAGGGCAGAGCTATCACGGCGCACAATTTATTTTTCCGCGCCTGACCCTCGGCTGGCAGATAAATAGCCTGGC
>JAURQT010000032.1 GCA_030835985.1 Alphaproteobacteria bacterium | reverse complement strand
TCAGACATAACCAAGGCAAAATAGCCTGTCATAAAAAATCAGGCCGTTTTCTTCGTCGCTTTTTTGGCCGCTTTTTTGGCCGCTTTTTTAGCGGTTTTCTTTACGGCTTTTTTGGCCACTTTCTTTACGGCTTTTTTAGCTGTTTTCTTTACAGCTTTTTTGGCCGCTTTTTTGGGCGCACTATTATCATTGGCAAGGGCGATTACCGGATCCATTTTGGCCAGAATATCTTCGGCCAGATGGCATTTAATCTGATGCCCGTTTTCCAGGGTGCGTACAGGCGGAACCTCGGTTTCACATAGATCTGTTCCGGCGTCCTGCTTATAGCCGCAACGGGTCTGGAACGGACAGCCAGAGGGCGGATTAACCGCAGAAGGGATATCCCCATCCAGCACAATGCGTTTGCGCTGAATACGGGTATCGGCTATCGGCACAGCAGATAACAGGGCCTCGGTATAGGGATGATAGGGCGGGGCAAAAACCTGATCGGTTGTGCCGGTTTCAACAATATGCCCCAGATACATCACTACCACCCGGTCAGATAAATAGCGCACAATCGATAAATCATGGCTGATAAATAACAAGGTGGTGCGCGATCGCCGCTGAATTTCCATCAGCAATTCAGTTACCGCGGCCTGAACCGATACATCAAGGGCGGAAACAGGCTCATCGGCAACCACGATACGGGCATCCCCGGCAAAGGCTCTGGCAATCCCTACACGCTGTTTCTGGCCACCGGAAAGCTGTCTTGGCATCCGTTCGGCAAATTCGCGTGGCAATTTTACCAGATCCAGCAGCTCCAGCATTTTTTGCCGTCTTGCTTCGTCATTATCGCCTATCCCGAACACTTCAAGGGCGCGAATAATTTGCCGCCCCACCGCCATTGAGGGGTTTAGCGTATCAAACGGGTTTTGGAAAACCATCTGGATAGAGGATACGGTTTTGGTATCCCTGTCCTCTATCATCACATCTTCTACATTCTGGCCAAGCAGTTTCACCCGGCCACTGGTCGCGGTTTCCAGCCCCATCAGCACCTTTGCCAGCGTCGATTTACCACAACCGGACTCGCCGACAATGGCCAGGGTCTCTGCCTCGCGCGCGGTCAGGCTGATAGTCTCATTTGCTTTGACGACCTTCTTTTCTTTTGAGCTGAACAGCGCATTTGCGCTCACCTCATAATATTTTTTCAAATCATCGATATCGAGGATAATCTCCCCCGGCGTGGTCTCTGCCACATCATCTGCACGCACCGCATCTGCCAGCCAGTCAATTTCTGTAAAACGTAAACAGCGTGTCTGATGGTCAGCCTTTTTGTTATACAGGGCCATCGGGATATCTGCGCCATCGCATATCCCGGCTTTGAAATAGTCACAGCGCGGGCCAAAATTACACCCCTGCGGGCGTTCATGCGGCAGAGGGAAATTTCCGGGTATCGCTACCAATGGCCGGCTATTTTTATCTGCCCCTGGCAGGGGGATAGAGCGGAACAGGGCTTGTGTATAGGGATGGCGCATATTATCAAACACATCCACCACAGTGCCGGTTTCGACCGCTTCGCCGGAATACATCACGCAAATCCTGTCGCACACATCCATTACCAGCCCCAGATTATGGCTGATAAATAACATGGACGTGCCATATTTTTTGCCCAATCCCTTGACCAGATCAACAATCCCTGCCTCTACGGTCACATCCAGTGCGGTGGTTGGCTCATCCAGTATCAGCAAGGAGGGCTTGGACATTAGTGCCATCGCAATGACAATACGCTGTTGCTGGCCGCCCGAGAGCTGATGCGGATAGGCTTGCAAGATACGATCCGGGTCTGGCAAGCGCACATCCTCGACAACCTGGCGGGCGACTTTCCAGGCATCAGCCTCGCTCAGCCCTTCATGGATCATCGGCACTTCAATTAATTGCTTGCCAATTTTCATGGCCGGGTTAAGAGAGGCCATCGGCTCCTGATAGATCATCGCGATCTCCGAGCCTCTAATCTGGCGTAATTCTGCGCCGCTTAAGCTGCTTAAATCCCGACCTTTAAACTTGATAGAGCCGCCAACAATCTGGCCGTTCACGCCCAAATCCTGCATTACCCCGAGTGCGACCGTTGATTTCCCGCACCCGGACTCGCCAACCAGCCCCATTGCCTCACCAGGCTGTACCACACAGGAAAAATCCATCACTGCCGGAATTTCGCGCAAGCGGGTAAAAAAGGAAATCGACAGATTATTTATCTCCAGAATAGGGCCGTTATATTCCTGTTTAACTGACATAGCTGGCTCCTAATCTTTCAACGATTCTTCGCGCAGGCCATCTGCCAGCAGGTTCAAGCCCAGAACCAGTGACATCAGCGCAATCGCCGGCGGCAAGGCCGGATGCGGATAAATCGATAACAGCTTGCGCCCATCATTGATGGTAGAGCCCCAATCCGGGCTTTCCGGGCTGACACCAAGACCAAAAAAGCCCAACGTACCCAGCAAAATAGTCGTATAGCCAATGCGCAGGCAAAAATCGACAATCAGCGGCCCCCTGGCGTTGGGTAGAATTTCCCAAAGCATAATATACCACGACCCTTCACCGCGTGTTTGGGCGGCCGCCACATAATCACGGGTTTGAATATCCAGCGTGATCCCGCGCACAATACGAAAGACAGTGGGCGAGTTTACAAACACCACCGAGACAAACACATTCAATAAATTGGGATCCATATAAAAGACCCCGAGCGGATCGGCATTAAAGGCAAGACCGGAATAAGCCCATAAACAGATAATCAGCGTAATCCCGCAATATAAATTACGCTTGGCTGGCTCGGTATAATAGCGCGACTGAAACAGCATCATTAAAAAAACAATGGGGAACAGGAATAAAACCGCTGCCATAATGGTCGGAATACCGGTTACCCGAATTTCAGGCGTCACCAGCAGATAGAATAGCAGGATAACCGGAAAAGCCAGCACCATATTGGCAATAAACGATAAAATCGTATCCAGCCGCTTGCCAAAATAGCCCGCAGGCAAGCCAAGCGTTACCCCGACCATAAAGGCAAACAGGGTCGCCGCCGGGGCGATAGACAGCACAAATCTGGCGCCCATCACCACCCGGCTAAATACATCGCGTGCCAGATTATCACCGCCAAGCAGATAATAGGAATTATCCCCCCCCGGAACCGGTGTGCCAGGCAGTTTATTTTTCATCCCCGATATTTGGCCAAGCGGATCCTGGGTAATAATCAAATCGGCAAATATAGCTGTCAATACCCAGAACAGGACAATAAACAGGCCAAACAGGCCAATGGTGCTGTCAAACAGGCGGCCATAGAGACCCAGACGCCGCTTGAACATCGCTGATAGCACAAAGATAAGCACCAGCCCTATCCATACAGGGGTGAATTGCACAAATATTTGTCCAAAAATTTCGACCCAGCCTAGCGATTCCATTACTGTCTATCCCCCATTTCCTAATTCACCCGAATTTTCGGATTCAGATAGACATAACCAATATCGGAAATCAGCTGGGTGACCAGTACCACCAGCACCGCCGCAATCGAACAGGATAACAGCAATTCAATATCGTTATTGCCGGCCGCCTGAACCAATGTCCAGCCAAAGCCCTTATAGTTAAATAAGGTTTCCACAATCACAACCCCGGTCAACAGCCATGGAAACTGCAACATAATCACGGTAAAAGGCGCAATAAGCGCATTGCGCAAGGCATGTTTCAGGACAACATTTCGAAAGCTGACCCCTTTGAGGCGGGCGGTGCGAATATATTGGGCGGTCATCACTTCGGCCATAGAGGCGCGTGTCATCCGCGCAATATAGCCCATCCCATATAGCGCCATTGTCATCACTGGCAGGGTGAAATTGGCAAAGGTAATATCATCCATCGCAGATGTCGCCGAGCCCTTAAACCATTTCAGGCCAACCGCCATACTGGAAAACACCACAATAAACACCACCCCTGAGACATATTCCGGTGTTGCCGTCGTTAAAATTGATATGGCCGACAGGGTTCTATCGCTTTTTGAGCCTTCGCGCATCCCTGCCAGAACGCCTATAATCAGGGCGGCAGGCACCATCACGATCATCACCCAGAACATTAAAATCCCGGTCAGCGACAAGCGTTTCAGGATAATCACATCGACCGATTCCTTAAACACAGTAGAGCGGCCAAAATACCCCTGTAATATTCCGCAATAGCCTGGCGCATCTGCTGCTGCCACCCCGGTGGTAATACACCGGCCAGTCACCTTGCCATCGGCATCTGTTTTGACCCAGCCCGGCATCACCCCCAGCCATTGCCCATAGCGAAACAATACCGGATCAGAATAGCCATTGCGATCCAGCCAGCTGATCACCTGAGCATCTGTCATTCTGTTATTGGCTTCTGTTTTGGCGAGTTTTTCCAGATTGGGCTGAAGATTGGTCAGGAAAAACACCACAAAGGTCAGGCACAGCGATGTGGCCAGCATAACCAGTAAACGTTTTGTGATGAAAGTCAGCATTAAAAAATCTGTTCGCTAGAAATATGTGAAATAATTCAAAAAAGGAAGGAGAGCGAGGGCCGACACCGACCCTCGCTCCAAATGTCAAGCTAGGCTTTGAAGCCCATATATTGTGGCTTGATTTCAAAAGTTGGGTGAATTTCAGCATTCTGAACTGTCTTGCGAGCGTGTCTGTATAGAGACTGCCAGTAAGGCTGGATAACCACACCCTCATCCTGCATGATCTTTTGAATCTTTGCCATCACTTCACGGCGCTCATCGGCATTTGCGATAGACAGAGCCGTGGACAGCAGTTCATCGAATTCAGCATTGCTAAAGGCTGCTTCGTTCCAGGCTTCCCCTGAACGATAGGCCAGAGCCAGAACCTGAACCCCAAGAGGGCGCATATTCCAGTTGGTAGAGGAGAACGGATATTTTGCCCAGTCGTTCCAGAAAGTAGAACCCGGCATCACTGTCCGCTTTACCTTGATACCCGCATCACGCAATTGTGCGGCTACCGCATCTGTGGTTGGCTTTCTCCAGCTATCATCAATAGAGATCAGCTCATGTTCGAAATCGCCCATGCCTGCTTCATCCATCAGGGCTTTTGCTGCTGCACCATCAACGGTTTGCTTTGGCAGCTTGGCATATTCAGGATGGATAGGACATACATGGTGGTTTTCCGCCACAACCCCCTGACCAGCATAGCCCAGCTCCAGACAAACAGCATTATCCACCGCCATGGCCAATGCGCGGCGAACCCGAACATCTGCATAAGGCTTCATGCCATTGACTTCGGCTTCCTGGTTTGGACGGATAACAATTGTACCAGCGGTCACCGCTTCTGACTTTTCCCAGCCTGGCAGCTGGTCAAACAGCTCGACAAACTCGCCTGTTGTCCAATACATCATATCGACTTCATCGGCTTCGGCTGCGGCAAAAAAGGCCGTCTGGTCTGTGCCATAATCGATATATTCCACCCGATCCAGATACGCCCCGTTGGCCGCATCCCACCATTTATGGTTTTCATTCTTGACCAATACAGCCTTTACGCCCACTTCTATGCTTTCCGCCAGATATGGCCCTGTACCCGGTGAGTTCAACAGGCCTTCTGATGTATTGTCATAGGATTTATGGACAATCGCTGCCGGATAGTCAGCCGCGCCCACAATCAATGTGATATCCGATTTTGGCAGGTTCAGACGCACGGTGTGGGAATCCACCACCTCAATCGCCCCGACGATGGCCTTGTTGGTGTTCGGATCGATAAGGCTGTTCATCCGTCCAGCCATAGAGTTACCCTCTACACCCTTGTCACACCAGCGCTCAAAGTTATTGGCGACATCTTCTGCGGTGAAATCATCCCCGTTATTCCACTGCACGCCTTTTCTGACGTTCAGGGTATATTGGGTGGCATCTGCATTAATTGACCAGCTTTCCAGCAGCTTGCCCTCAATGGTGCCATCGCGGTTATATTGTACCAGATATTCCAGCCAGCCACGTGTAAAGTTGGCAATCTGCGACCAGTCATAGGTGCGCGGATCCTTTAGCGCGCGCACTTCTTGCTGAATACGCAATGTGCCGCCTTTTTTCGGCGGGTTTGTCCATTTTACCGCTGCTTCGGCATCGCTCTGGCCGATCAGCGCATAGGCCGCAGCACTGGATACACCAAGCGCGGTGGCCCGAACCATAAATTCACGACGCGAGAGATGACCTTCTGCATATTCCTTTGCATACATCTCTGCTTTTTCATGAACAGGCCGATTGTTCAATTTATCAAAAACCATTTTTTTCGTCCTCCCAAGGAACCCATTTCAATTTTATAAATGTTGTACAGATAACTAAAAAGCGCCTGAAAAGCGCCCACAACATATCATTGCCAACAGCCTAACATATATTCATATCCTCGCAAGGCCAGAGACACATAAAATCCGTTCAAAAGGACTGATTATGCTGATTTTCCAATATACTAACCCCAATTATAATTATTAAATTTCTATTAATAAAATCACTTGTTTATAAAATCAAACACGGAAATCCGCTCAATTCGAAGAGAAAAGCAGCTGATTCAGGAGTGATTCCATTAAAGAGGCTTCCGGCAAGGCGGCGGCAGGGTTTAAACAGATTTGCCGCAAACCTTCTGCCCGAGCAGCAAGCGGCGTCGGGGCGATCAGCCGATCAAATTTGGCGGTCATCTCGGCATAGCTGACCGGGGTTTCAGGATCGCCCCTTGTATGCGCACTAAAAGCCGAGCGGTGGCCACCATCGCGAAAATAAAGATGCACCTCTGACTGGCGCAATGCCGGAAAAACCTGATTAAAGGCGGCTTTTTCTGTCAGGGTAATGCGGCCGCTCAGACTATGAATATCGGCTCTGGCCAGTGCGGCTTCTGACACATCATAGGCGGTGACTTCGCGCCCTTCGCACAAGGCGACCAGCAGAGCGGCAACCGGCCAGCACAGGCTGTATTGGGCTTCATCCGAACTGGCGGGATGCGGGCTGGCCAGGCGCAAACTTTCATGAAAGGTTTCAATCTCGATACGTTCAATCTGCTGGATATCAAAGGCTTCTTCCTGCCAGAGTGTCAGCACGGCCTGCATGGCAGGTTGTGCCCATCTGCAAACCGGCCAGAGCTTGATATATTGCCGGGGTAACAACCATTCCTTGCCCAGAGTTTCCCAGATATCGGTGCATTCCTCATCCCGGATAATCGCGGCCGGCGCACCGGTAAAGCCAAGGGCGGCCATTTCTGCAGCACTGACCCCTGCCAACGCCCCCCAGCCAGAGCCGTCCTTTAACATGGTGGTATAATCAATAACCCGCATCATCTGGCTGCGTGGCCCGTGATATTCTGCAATCCCCATCGCGTGCCAGCACCGCGCCGCAT
>JAURQT010000031.1 GCA_030835985.1 Alphaproteobacteria bacterium | reverse complement strand
ATGGATATCGCTCATCAGCTCGCTGTCATCGATAGCCACTTTATCGACCGCCCCGCTATCCAGATTATTTTGCAGCGCGTCTTCCAGCCCGGCATGGCGGAAAACACCATCCTGTCCTGCCCCGGTAATCGCCACCCTGACACGGCCATCGCTATGCCGGGCTACACATACGCCCACCATCGCATAGCGCGAGGCCGGATTGCCAAATTTCACATAGGCCGCTTTGGCCACCTTCGGGAAGTGAATTTCGGTGATGATCTCGTCTTCTGCCAGTGCGGTTTCAAACATACCGGTGAAAAAATCATCTGCCTCTATCAGGCGTTTGCTGGTCTGGATACTGGCGGCCAGTGCCAGTACCGCCGCCGGATAACAAGCGGCCGGATCATTATTGGCCAGCGAGCCGCCTATCGTGCCGCGATTGCGAACCTGGCGGTCGCCAATACCGCCTGCCAGCTGTGCCAATACAGGTATCTCAGATGCGACAAGGGCAGAATGTTCTACCTCTGCATGACAGCTCATCGCCCCGATAATCAGCTTATCGCCCTGCTGGCGGATGCCGGACAGGCCAAGTGCGGTGATATCAATCAGGCAATCCGGGGCGGCCAGCCTTTGTTTTAGCGTGGGGATCAATGTCATCCCGCCTGCCAGAATTTTTCCTTCATCTGCTGCGTGCAGGGCAGAAATGGCTGCGTCCAGATTTTCCGGCCTTATATAACGGGTTGCGTACATAATTTGCCTCTTATTTTGTCATTTTTGTTGCCGCGCTTTGCACCGCTTTAACAATATTATGATAGCCGGTACAGCGGCATATATTGCCTTCCAGACCTTCGCGGATCTCTGCCTCGCTTGGCGTGCTATTCTTTTCGACCAGCTCTATCGCGCTCATCACCATGCCGGGGGTACAATAGCCGCATTGCAAGCCATGCTGATCATGAAAGGCCTGTTGCATGGGATGTAATTCATCGCCGGATGAAATCCCTTCAATGGTGGTTATCTCTGCCCCATCTGCCTGGGCGGCCAGCATCGTACAGGATTTGACCGAAACGCCATTGACATGCACCACACAGGCCCCGCACTGGCTGGTATCACAGCCAATATGCGTGCCGGTTAGCCCCAGCGTTTCGCGGATATAATCCACCAGCAACATATTATCGGCAATATCGTGAACAGTGGTTTGCCCGTTCACATGAAGGGTGACTTGCGTCATTTGTTTTTCCTAAATTTATCGAAATGTTCCCTAAGAAGAACATGGTTCTTTAAAAAACCGTTCTTGTAAAGAGGCGGGGGGGTGTTTTTATCACTTCGGACGCGCTTTATGGGCGATATTTCTTATATCGATACTTGCCTGATGAAGGTGGGCACGCCTAGGATGAAAGCCAATACCCGCTAAAATGCAAGGTACCTATCATGCCCCAGCTACGCCTGTCTGCCCATGACCAGCTAACAGATCGCGATCTGTTGATATTGGCCAGTGACTGGTGCGAGGCTGGTCGTCAGGTCGTACTGGCATTTGTAATGCGAACCTGGGGCTCTGCCCCGCGCCAGACAGGCGCATTATTGGTGATGGATAGCCAAATGGAAATAGCCGGCTCTGTTTCCGGCGGCTGTATCGAGGGGGCAGTTATAGAGGCAGGGCTTGCTAGTCTCGAAAGCGGGGTTGGCACCAGCCTGCATTTCGGGGTGGCAGATGAAACCGCCTGGTCGGTTGGCCTGTCTTGCGGGGGCGAAATAGATATATTGCTAACCCCGATAGCCGAGCAGGGCCTGCCTGTCTCTGTTTTAAAGGAAATGGCGGCAATCTGCCAGACGCGCCAGCCTGTTGAAATATCCTTTAATGCCCAAACAGGAAAGGCAGGGGCGCTTGTCTCTGCCACTGATACGCAAGATATGCGCTCTGCACTATCAAAAGATGGCCAGATTTTTACCCTGCTTTATGCCGCCCCGCCCCGTCTTATTCTTATCGGGGCGGTACATATCAGCCAATATCTGGCACAGATGGCGGTATCCTGCGGCTTTGGGGTCAGCATTATTGACCCGCGCGGTATTTTTGCCACTGACCAGCGCTTTGCGCCGAATGTGGGCTTATTTGCCAGCTGGCCATCGGATATAATGCCAGAGCTGAGCCTTGATAGCACAACCGCGCTTGTCACCCTTACCCATGATCCGAAAATTGATGATGATGCACTTTTGCTCGCCCTGTCCTCGGATATGTTTTATCTGGCCTGTCTGGGCAGTACACGCACCCATGCCAGCCGCACAAAAAGGCTGGCAGAAAAGGGGATAAGCGCTGACCGGATTGCCCGAATAAGCGGGCCGGCAGGTTTGGATATAGGGGCAAAATCACCAGCTGAAATTGCGGTTTCTATTCTGGCAGAGCTGATAGCGGCATGGCGCAGACAGCTGGCCACCCCAAAGGCGGCTAGAGAACAAGATAGCCGCCCATGATATTTGCAGAGTTTGATATAGATGAATGTCTTGGGGCGGTACTTGCCCATAGCCGCAAGCTGGACGGAAAACGCATTGCCAAGGGCCGCGTGCTGGATGCAGGGCTGATAGAGGCTTTGAGGCGCGAGGGGGTGACATCGCTGGTCTGTGCCATGCCTGAAAAAGGCGACAGATCCGAAGATGAAGTCGCCAGCCAGATCGCGCAAAAACTGGCAGAAGGGCTGGTAGCAGAGGATATAGAGGTCAGTATCGCGGCAACGGGACGGGTGAATTTTAAAACCCGGAAGACAGGCCTTATTCGCTATGAGCGAAACCAGCTGCGTGCCTTTAATATGGTGCATGAGGGGGTCGGGCTTAGCTTGCCAGCGCATAACCAGCTTCT
>JAURQT010000030.1 GCA_030835985.1 Alphaproteobacteria bacterium | reverse complement strand
TTCAAGCCCAGCAGGCCTTTTCCGGCTCGTCCAGACTGATGCAGAGCGAAACCGATATGACCCGTCGTCTGATCGGCGGCTAAATGGTTCTGCCTTGCCTCGCGCTGCCTGGCAAGCAGAATTCACCTGGTAATTTTAGTAAAATACGGCCGATACAGGCGCAAAACAGGCCATCACCAGATTGCCTGGCTGGCCCCGCTATCTTTCTGAATGTATATAAAAAAACAAAAAAGGGGGCTTATTGCCCCTTTTGGATATAGTTTCTTAAATGGGCTATCGCTGCCTTTTTGATCTGCGATACGCGGCCAGTTGAAACCTCCAGCACTTCGCCAATTTCAAAGACGTTCATTTCCTCGACATAATAAAGCTGTATGACAAGGGCTTCGCGCTCTGGCAGTGTCTTCAAGGCCTCTTTTAACAGGTTATGCAGCTCTGTTTCATTTAATTCTTCTTCGGGATTATTTTCAGAAGAGGTGAACCAGATAGCAAATTGGTCATAGACAGAATCGATAGATTGATGGGTGTTGGCCTGAAAGGCAGCTTCCCATTCTATCAGCTCATCCTCGCTCATCCGCATTTCCGCGGCGATTTCCTCGCGGTCAGGCTGGCGCATCAGATGGCGCTCCAATTTCTCGGTCGCCTCATTATATTTTTTCTTAATCTGAATAGTTGTCCGGCACAGATTAGAGCTTTTACGCAGATAATCGACAATCGCGCCGCGAATACGAATGCTGGCATAAGAGGCAAAGCTTGCCCCTTCCAGGGGGGTATATTTCTGTGCCGCGACAATCAGCCCTGTATAGCCAATTTGCACCAAATCCTCAATTTCGGTGATATGGCGGGCACGGCCATGAATCTGCCAGGCGATTTTACGCACCAGCTCTGAATGGGTGCTTATCAGCTCATCCACATCAGGCTGTTTTTCCGCGTAGGAATGTTTCATGCAACCCTCATCTTCCCGTCTCAGTTTCCGAAAAATCGGATACCTGTTGGCTCGTTCTGCTGTGCCTTGATTATCTCTCTTGCGGCTGCCTGAAAAGCGCGTGCTTCCGGCGAGCCAGGCTGTGCAGATACAATCGGTGTCCGCTTCACAATCGACCGTCTGATGGCATTGGAAAGCGGGATCATCCCTGCATAATGCAAATTTACGTCCAGAAAGCGTCTGCATATCTCAAAAAATTTATCAAAATTCTTTTTCGCACTTGTAGAATTATCTGCCATATTCACTAACACACTGAAATTAGTGATATTTTTATCAATATGGGCTGCTTTTATCAGAGAATAGGCATCTAAAAAACTTGTCGGTTCAGCTACCAGAACCACAACCGGGATAGCACAGGCACTGGCAAAAAACAGGGTGCTGTCCGAAGCGCCGGCAGGGGTGTCCACCAGCAGATAATCAATCTGATCTTGCAAATCCGATAAAGATTGCAGCATCCGATAGCGCGCCTGATTATCCAGATTTAGCATTTCTATCAGGCCGCTGCCGCCAGCGATAAATTTCAATCCATCTGGCCCGTCAGATAATATCTGCTCCAGCTTGACATCGCCTTGCAGAAATTCAGCCGCGTTATGTTCGGGGTTGCGACCCAACAGGATATGGGCATTGGCCATGCCGAAATCGGTATCAAATAGCACAATTTTTTTCCCGGCCTTTGACAGGGACAGCGCCATATTGACCGCGCAGTTGGTTTTTCCGACGCCGCCCTTACCGCTGGTGATGGCAATTGATACAGTCATAAGATATTTATCCGATCTGGCCGTGCCGTGATTTACTGGGGCAATGTGAAATTTTCTTTAAGATATTGCGATAATATTTTCTGGCTTGCAAAGGCGATAGCCCCCACTACCGATTTTGTGCCGGAAAGCATCCCGATGCGCGCCTGGCCGCTATGCAGGGCAGAAAATTCTCCAGCCGTTGTTTCACATTCATCCAGCTTTGTTAAGGCAGTGACAGGGTTTAGGGCGGCAAACTGGTGCAAGGTTACATCGATCATCTTTGCCGAGCTGCCGCCCGGGATGGTCAGCACCACACCGCTATCCTGTATGCCCAGATATGCTGTTAATTCTGCCAGTTTGGCGACCGCATCTTCTGCGCCCAGCGTGACATCCACCACCATCATGTCAAAATCTGTCATCTTGTCAAAATCCTGACCGGTGACTTCTTTGGCAAGGGGGCTTACCGAAATATTCAACAGCCGTGCAAGACCGCGCAGACGCGTATCGGTCTCATTCATCGCGCCGCCAAGCGAGGCAAGAGCAACTTCCCTGCCGCGATGCGTTTCTTTTAGGCTGGCTGCCAGCTTGGCCGCAAGGGTGGTACGACCAGAGCCGGATGGCCCAACCACAAAAATCACCCTTTTGGTCAGGATATCTTCTGCACGGGGCAGGGTTAAATCTTCTGCCAGCATATCCAGAAAGCCGGTCACGCCTGCTTCATAGCCAAGTCCGGCATAGGCGGGCTGCAGGGCAAAAATACACGCCTGGCTAAAGCCGGCACGCATCAGCTGTATCGGGGTGCTATCCTGCAGGCTGCTATTTAGCCCATCTGCCGGGGTCAGCATCATCCCTGATAGGCGGGCTTCCAGCATTTCCATTCTATCCGCGATAAGCGAGATAGCCTGCATCATCGCTTGCTGGGCAGAAGCAGAGACAGCCTCGCCGGCCTGGCCGTGAATATTTTGAGAAGCCGGGCGGCCCGCTTTCATCGCAGCAGCAGAGGCAGAGCGCTCCACCCCTTCACCTGCCAGCTTTGGCCGGCCGGTTGCCACTGGCCGCGAGGCTGCTGCAAATAAAGAGCTGAATTCAGGTGCCACTGCCTTTTCCGGCTTTTTGCCCGCCGGCATCGGGCTGTCATTAGAGGCACGCATGATGATTTTGCCATCGCGCTTTGTTGTGGACAGGATCAACGCATCCGGCCCCAGCTGGTCGGCGATTTGTTCCATGGCTGTGGCGGTATCTTCTGCCTGTACAGTCAGCGTTGTCATCTTTTTTTCTCCTCTATTTCTGGGTCGTGCCGTGTGTTAAAGATGGCTATCAGGACGCATCTGTGTCGTCACCGCTAATGGTGGCAACAACATTAATCTTTCGATTGTCCGGTAATTCGGTAAAGCCAAGTACCACCATGTCATCAATATGATGGCGAATAATCGCAGAAAGATGTTTGCGAATAGCAGGCGATACAACCATCACCGCCGTTCTGCCTTCTGCTGATACCCGCTCGGAGGCTTGTGTAACCGATGTGATCAGCTTTTCTGCCAGCGCATTATCCAGCATCAGCCCTGCTTCCCCTGACTGGCGTGCCATCTGGATCAGCATATGTTCCAGCTCGGAGCTGAGTGTGATAACCGGCAAGGGCTGGCTTAACGGGGCAAGCTGTTGAATTAGCAGTCCTGCCAGACCGGGGCGCAAGGCTTCGGCCGATTCAGCAATGGTTAAATTCTTGCCAGCCAGATTGGCCAGCGTTTCCAGAATTCGGCGCAAATCGCTAATCGGCATCCGTTCTGCCAGCAATTCACGCAAGATACCTGTCAGCGAATGCAGGGGGATCAGCTTTGGTACAACAGACTGCACCAGGCTGGGGGCAGAGGCAGACAGATTATCCAGCAAGGCTTGTACATCATCCTGACCCAGCAGCTCGCCGGCAAATTTATTCATCAGATGGCTGACATGGGTGGTCAGCACGGTTTCCGGCTCTACCACCACATAGCCGCTGCGTTCTGCTTCGGCTTGTTTATGCTGTTCAATCCATACCGCATCTATGCCAAAGGTGGGCTCTTTTACCTCAATGCCGGGCAGTTTCAGATTGGATTGCTCGCCTGGAATGGCCAGCTTTCTGTCTGGATAAACCTCATCCTCGCCCACAATGGTCTGGCCGATACGCACCCTGTATTGATTGGCGTTCAGGCTCATATCATCACGCACCCGCACAGCAGGGATAACAAAGCCCAGATTGCGCGATATCTGCTTTCGGATACTGGTAATGCGGTTGACCAATGGCCCGCCTGTCTCTTCATCTACCATCTCGATCAGCCCATAGCCCAACTGTATGGAAACAGGCGAATTATCGGTAATATCGGATAAATCAATCCTGTCAGGGGCAGTTGTATCTGTACCATCGGTGGCAGCAGGAGAGGCGCTTTTGCCAGCCGGCCCGCCCAATGCAGGGGGCGTGCCTGCCCCTAATGGCAATTTATCATCGCTTGGATTTAGTTCTGCCCGCCTGACCAGAAAGGCGGTAATACCTGCCCCAAGCGCTGCCGAAATAAACAGGAAATTCGGCATACCCGGAACAAAGCCTATTAGCATCAACACACCGGTGACAGGTATCCATGCACGCGACAGGCCAATCTGCTTGCCAATATGCGATGCCATATCATGCGTGCTGGACACACGGGTAACAATAATCGCCGTCGCAATCGCCAGCAACAAGGACGGGATTTGGGCAACCAGACCATCACCGATAGATAAAAGTACATAGGATTTGCCCGCTGACTCCAGCGATAAATCATGCTGGGCCATTCCAACAATAAGCCCGCCAATAATATTAATCGCCAAAATCAGAATACCGGCAATGGCATCGCCTTTTACAAATTTGGACGCACCATCCATCGCGCCATAGAAATCGGCTTCCTGAGTGATTTCCTCGCGGCGTTGCCTGGCTTCATCATTGGAAAGGACGCCGGCATTTAAATCGGCATCAATCGCCATCTGCTTGCCCGGCATCGCATCCAGGGTAAATCGGGCCGATACCTCGGATACACGCCCGGCACCCTTGGTAATCACCACCAGATTGATAATCACCAGAATAATAAAGACAAAAATACCAACCGCAAAATTGCCAGCGATGACAAATTCACCAAAGGCTTCGATAACCCGTCCAGCGGCATCTGTGCCTTCATGACCACTGCCCAGAATAATACGGGTTGAGGCCACATTCAGCCCCAGCCGCAAAACCGTCGCAATTAATAGCAAGGTTGGAAAGCTGGAAAATTCAAGCGGGCGGTGCGTATGCATCGCCACCATCAAAATCAGTAAGGATAATAAAATATTGGTAACAAAAAATGTATCCAGCAAATAAGAGGGCAAGGGCAATACCATCATCGCCACCAGCACCAAAATGCCGACAGGCATGACAAAGCTGCCAAACAGGGAACGAATGCTGGTAATGCCCAGCCTTTGTAGCGTCATTTCCATGACAGGCTCCTGATGTCAGAAATCAGACACAGGAAAAATCCAGGTGATTTCCAGCGCGGGTTATGGCTTCTCAAAATATTGATATTGCTCATCATTTTGGTATCTACCGTTATATTTTTCTAACAGGCGCAATAGGCCCCTTGCAAAAACAAGGCAAATAACGTGCCAAAGACAGCAAACTGGCATAATCCTGCGGCTATATCCTGATTTGGCATGGATGATGCATGATAGTTGGCCAGATATCTATTGGCCCTTAATAAGGGTGGCGAGGCAGAAATGCGCTGTCTGTCCCCGAAAAAAAAGGCCTGTGAAATGGTAAAAGATGCCAGGAGCGCGCAAATGAAAAATTGGACAAGCACAAGTTTACTCACCCTAGCAGGGTTCAGTCTATTAGGTGGTTGCGGTCACATGACCGGTGCCTCTATGGAGATGATGCAGTCGCAAAATGCGGCAACAGAAATGGCGATGGTCGAAGCCTCGCAAACGCAATCTGTTGTCACGCTAAAAGATGTACTGGACGCGGATAGTCAGGATATTCCAACCCTTACCGCGATCGGTTATGCGGTCACATCCTCTCAGCCAGGGCGTAGTGAAGCCCAGAAACGGCTGATGGCTATCCGGTCTGCCAGAATGGCAGCGATGCGCGATCTGGCCGAACAGATTCATGGCCTGCAAGTGGACTCGAACACAACCGTTATCGATTTAATGGTGCAGAATGATACCTTTCGCGGTGTGGTTTCCGGAACCATTCGCGGGGCGCGGACGGTGCGGATTAACCCGACCGGCTCAGACACTTATGAGGTGGTGCTGGAGATCGATCGCGAGATGATCGGCTATTTGATCGAAACAGCTCGTCAGGCTGCCTAACCGGCGCAAAATATGCGCTAAAACAGGCGAAAAAGAGGGAAGAAAAGATGAGATTGTGCATCTTTGCGCTATTTATCTGGACAGTCATGATGACTATCTTTTTGCCGCAGCTGGCCTTTTCCAAAGCTGTTCAGGCAACCGGCTTTCCTTCTGTTGAAATGGTCACGGTAACAGGACGCGCTGTTATCCAGCATGAAGAGGCCGTCGATGAGGCGCGCAATCTGGCACTGGAAGATGCGCTGTATTATGCCGCATTAGAAGGCGGGGCACAGGTCAATGGCTATAGCGCGGTAGATGAGACCACCAGCTTGCAGGAAATGTTTATTGTTCGCCCGGCCTCACGCATTCTGGATTATGCCATCACCGATGAGCTGCGCGATGATACCCATTATGAAGTGACCATAGAGGCGGTGATAGGCGATGTTCAGGCAAATGGTTGTCAGAACCGGCCGGTGAGCCATGTCACCCTGTTTCGCCCGCACCATCAATTAGCCTATGATTTACCGCATTGGATGTCACAGCTACCTGCCAGCCTGTCTAATGAAGTGGCACTGGCGCTATCGGCACAGCCCAAATTGCGGGTAGAGGATGCGCGGACAACCGATTTTGCCGCCGCGACCACACCGGCAAACAGCTTTAATCAATATGATTATCGCCATTTAACATCCGGCCGGATAGAAATGCGTGACGGGGATGTGGGGATTGAAACCCGTATTTCACTCACCGCCCAGAGCAAGGCAGAGCTTTTGTCCAAAACCCGATATGCCATTATCACTATGGATAGTTATCTAAGGCGCCCGGGTCATTCGGTGGGCGGGCAAAAAATTTCAAATGAATTCAAGATTAAGCTGGGCAAAAAAAGCCCGTTTTACACGATAGAAACCTTTAGCCGCGAAAGCCGCGAAGCCATTCAAAAACTGATAGAAAATGCCGCGACGGTGCATGCAAAAAAAATAAGCGAGACTATCATCTGCGCCCCCATGAAAGCCCGGCTGGAGCTGGTGAATGGCAAATTGCAAGCCCGGCTGGGCGCGCGTCAGGGGCTGGGGGCAGATCATCTGGCCTTCACAGATGATAAAACCACAAAATTTAAAATCCTGCGGGTTGCCGAAGCAGGAGATAATCTGGTTATTCTGGAACCGCTGGACAAAAGACAGGCGCTTGCTGATCTTGCCGGCGCAAATGTGACCTTTCTGGAGTTTAAGTCATGGCCATGATTCTTGTGAAAAAACATCTTATTCCGGCCATTTGCCTTGCCAGCAGCCTTGTTCTGCCGGCACTGGCCGAGCCAATGGTGGTGCTGGAATATCGGAATTCTGGTAGCGTTGTGGAAGGCGAGGTGAACACCCATCCCTTTCGCCTGGACCCGGATTATACAACCCGGCATCGGGTAAGGAAAAATGAAACCCTGAGCCACATCATTGCAAATTTTTATGGCGGCAGCGGAATTGATCGTGCCTTTGTCCAGATGGCCATTATTCGCAAAAACAGATCGGCCTTTGTGCGGGGTAATCCAAATTACCTATATGCCGATAAATTATTGCATTTGCCCTCGCTAAATGAAATCCGGGCCATGATTGTCACGCAGCCTGCCCGAAACACCACTATCGAGGCGGGCGGGGATAACCGCGACCACATTTTCTTTTTTGGCGGGTGAGATGCGCGGCCGGATAATTTGTGCAAGCGCTATCGCATGGCTGTTATCGGCCAGCCCCGGTTTTGCCGAAAAAATGCTGAGCGGGGCAGAGCTTCGCGCCGGCCTGACAGATTTTCTGGCCGAACAGGGCTATCGCTCTGAGCCGGTTATTAACCTTGCCCGTTTGTTTAGGCCGTGCGACCAGCCTCTGGATTATCGCCCGCTTTTTGGGAAATTTCAGACAGTTGAAATTTCCTGCCCCGATAGTTCCGGCTGGAAAATCGCTATCCGCACAAAAGCAGATGCCCTGCAACCTCGACAGGCAACAGAAAATACCGCTGTTCTGTTTGAGGCAGGCGAAAATATTTCCTATGTGGCCGTGCGTCAAAGCCTGAAGAGCGGGGATGTGATTACCGCATCTGATATAGAAATTATCACAGGCAACCCATCTGGATTTTCAGATTATTTTACTTCTGTAGAGGCGCTGGTGGGGCGTAAATTGAAACGTCGGCTGGGAATTGGTAAGATGGTGAGAGCCAGCCATCTGGAGACAGACTGGATGGTACGCGAAGGTCAGCCTGTCATAATGGAAAGTCAGTTTGGCCAGGTGCAGGTTGTCAGCCAGGGCCGGGCACTGGAAAATGCCCAATGGGGCGAGATGGCACGGTTCTTGAATGTACGCTCTGGCAAAGAAGTTGTTGCAACGGTGGTTTCTGAAAAAAAAGTGATCATCGGGGCTAAAAAATTATAAAGACCTGTCGTTTTGGGTAATGTGAGGAGGTAGAAATGGTTGATAGTGTAAAAAGCGCCATCAGTCGTATGGAAACGGTGAAAATGCGCCGTGCTGACGCTGCAGGTTCGCAAGCATCAGCATCTGCGCCAAAGCCGAGCGGCAAAACAGATAGCGATTCAGTAGAGCTTAAATCTGCTGAAATGGCTGTTGCTGCGCGTGATATGGCCTCTGTTGCACCCGTTGACATGGACAAGGTCAACCGGATTAAGTCAGCAATTAAAGAGGGTAATTATCCGATAGATATCGATAAGATTTCCGATGCGTTGATGGATGCCTATAGGGAGATGAAGACGTAAAGCATAATCGCCTCATAGAATAACAGGAGCAGGTTATGACTTCATCTCTCTCAATATCCGAATTTTTGGAAACCGCCAGGCAAAAGCTTGGGGGCATTTCTGTATGTCTGAATAACTCCAAAGCCTTTGCCCGTGCCGTTACAGATTTTGATGACTGGCTGGAAGGCCATCGTGAAACCCTCTCTCATGCAGCAGATTTAGATCATCATGCGCGTGAAGAAGTAGCCGATATTCTGAGCCAATTATCGCGTCTTGAGCTTCAGGCACGCCATAATGCCAGTCTGGTAAGCGATATGCAAAAATACCTGCATGCAGATAGCGCCATGCCTGCCTATGCAACGCCAACATCAGATAGGCCGGCGGAGGCGCAAAAGACAGCAGATGGGAGCGCAAATCTGCCAGCAGAGGATAATCTGCACCCGGCTTCTGAAGTCCCCCCTGCCCCTGGCGTGCGCAGCCCCGCCGCTCGGATTTATGCCCGGCAAAATCAGGCAATACGGCAAGCTGGCCAGGAATAATCTAGCTAGGAATAATCTAGCCGGGAATAATCTAGCCGGGAATAATTCGGCCAAATAATTCCTGTAAAAAACGGGCATGCGCTGGTTTCAGCCGGCCAATTGACAAAAAGCCCTTCCTTAGCAGATACTGTCATTAACGAAATCTTAAGGATTACTGTGGTGAGCCTAAGCCTTTTTCTATCAAATTTTGGATTTGCAGGTCTGATATTACTGGCCATTCTGGCGGTCATTTTGATGATTAGTAATTTCCAGAAAAAATCGCTTAATATATTGGGCCGTCTATCCTCGACCTATAATGATATTGAAACGGTTTTGGTGCGGGTCACCAATTCTATCGACCAGATTAATACCCGTCTGACAGAGATGGATAATCGGCTGCAAGAGCTGGAAGATGCCGCTGCCCGTCAGCAACAGGAAATTATTCGCCTCGCTGATGGCTTTCATTCCCAAAGCCAGATGAGCAAGGCGATTGAGCTGGCACGTGGCGGGGCGTCTGCGTCTGAAATTATGTTAACGACCAACCTTGCAAAAGAAGAAGCCGAAGCGATAGCCCGTTTCCATCGGGCATAATTTCATCTGGCTTAAATTTACCTGTCTTTAGATATACAGGGCTTCATATATGCAGGGCTTTAGATCTACAGGGTAAAGACTGAGACTTTACAGCTGGTACGGCTATATCGATTTTGCACCTGGACAGTGAGCGCGCCTGTTTTGCGGTTCAGCTTTAACGTGCCGTCATTTGTGCGGATAAGGGCAAGCTGGCTTGAAATCTCCTCGATAATGCCGGTACGCTCGCCATCATAGCCGAAAATTTTCACTTCCTTGCCCTTTTTGGCGCTACGGATAATGATCTCGGCAATATTCAGCTGGCTGTTCTGGCAGCTATATTTTTCATGGCGAAACCGTTCCAGCTGGCAGGCGGAAAGGCTTGTCAGGATAATCACGCCTAAAAGGCCGGGCAGGATTTTATGCCGCAGATCAGAAACTGCTGACAGGGTCGGTTTATTTCTGTTCGTCCGCGCGATCATCATCTGTCTCTTCACCAGCCCCTGTTTCTGCTGTTTCTATTGTTTCTGCTTTCAGGCTGGCTTCCATGGCCTCTGCCGGTGTATCCGCAGCGGCCTTATTATCTGTTTCCGCTGTTCCAGTTTCAGCTGTTTGCTGTACCTCTTCCGGGCTGGCCTCTTGTGTGCTGGCCTCTTGTGTGCTGGCCGGGTTTGTATCTTCTGCCGGGTTTGTATCTTCTGCCGGGTTTTCTATTTCTGAATCATTTTCTGGTACATCATTTTCTGGTACATCATTTTCTGGTACATCATTTTCTGGTACATCATTTTCTGCATCATTTTTTGGTGCATCATTTTTTGGCTGATTGGCTTGCGCTGTTTCTGCTGCCCCTTTGGCAAAGACAGCTTTTTTGGTTTCAATCAGGCGGCGGGCATCTTCGATACCCACGGTGATGGTCACGCCTTTGGGAATACGCACGCCATTAATTTCGCCTGCTTCAATAACGGTTAATTCATTCCATTCCTGATAGGTTTCTTCTGGCACATTCCCTTCGCCACTCGCCTCTTCTGTTGCTTCGGGGCTCGTCTTGCCGCGCATCAAATCAGCCGGGGTTACCTCGGACAGGCTTGTTTGCGAGGGATCGCGGTTAAAGCTGGCAATATTTTGCATCCGCATTCGCAAAATATAAACACGGGCAGCCAGTATCCCCAGCCGTTTATTTTCATCCTGTTCTGTGCCAAGCGCGGTTTCAATAAAGCTGTTCAGCTCTGTCAAAGACTTATCCGAAAATTTTTCAATGATGGCATCGCGCACCCTGATTGTCTCTGCTGTCAGGGATATCGTAGAGCCGGGGCCGGCACCATGAGATAGGAAAGCTGATTTCATATTTTTTCTCCGCCAAGGCAATTTGGCATCCTATTTGCAAATTTTACACCAAATTCGGCTTTATGGTCGGAAAAAACACAATTTTTATCCAGATGGTTAATGTGCTGAAAAAATGAGTAAGATCAGTAACTACCTCGATTTTTATTCGCAAGCTTTGCAGCTACGCTCAAAGCGCAATGAGGTATTGGCGTCCAACATCGCCAATGCTGCAACACCGCATTTTAAAGCCCGGGACATTAATTTTGATCGCGAAATCCAGCGTCATATCAAAGAAGGGCCGCTGGTTACCACCAATGAGGTGCATTTTCCGACCAATATCAGCCCGTTGCGCGAAAAGCTGTTATTTCGTGACCCGATTAACCCGTCTCTGGATGGCAATACGGTGGAAATGGAAGTGGAGCAGATGGAATTTTCAGAAAACGTCATCCGCTATCAGACCACCTTGCAATTTTTAAATGGCCGCATAACCGGGCTGATGTCCGCGATACGCGGTGAATAGGAATAAAGAGACAGGCTTATGGCAGAGGTAAAAAATATTTTCGATATTGCTGGCCGGTCTATGGCCGCCCAGATGGTGCGTTTGAATACGGTTGCCAGCAACCTGGCCAATGCCGGGGTGGTGACAGGCGATGAAAAAAGCGCCTATCGGGCGATGAAGCCTGTCTTTGAAACAAAATTTGCAGATGCGCTGAAACGCACAGGCGTTTCCACTGTGGATGTAGCCGAAGTTAAAACGGTTCTGCGCGAGCCGGAAAGGGTCTTTATGCCCTCGCATCCCGAAGCCGATGAGCAGGGTTATGTGTTTCGCGCCGCCGTTGATGAAAATGAAGAAATGGTCGAGATGCTCGAAGCCTCTCGGCAATATCAGAATAATGTTGAGGTCGTCTCAACACTGCGCAGCTTGATGATGCGCACAATCAGCATGGGTAAATAAACCCGGAACCCGGAGACAGGTATGAGTACGGTTGATAATAATCAGTCCCTAAATAACATCCTAAACAAGCTCGGCATCCAGAAGCCCGAGGAAAAAAAGCGGGCAGATGGCTCGTCACTTGGTCAGGAAGATTTTTTGAAGCTGATGACTACACAGCTGCAAAATCAGGATCCGTTCGCGCCAATGGAAAATGCCGAATTTATTGCCCAGATGGCGCAATTCTCTACCGTAACAGGCATCACTGAAATGGGACAGACCCTAAAAGGGTTATCAAGCCAGCTTTCCGAGTTTCGCATTGCCACCGCGACCAATATGCTGGGCAATTCTGTTCTGGTACCTGGCACAAAAGCCTATCCGGATAGTGAAGGGGCGGTGCATGGGGTGGTTGATCTGCCCGCTGCTTCGGGGGCGACCAATGTTGTCTTTAAATCCATGCAGGGCGAGATTCTGCATGTAGAGGATTTGGGCGCGCAAGCCTCTGGTTTGACCGGTTTTGAATGGAGAGATATCCCGCAAGAAGTGCTGGATGCAAACGAATATATTACCGTTGAAGCCTTTGCTGATCATGGCAATGGTCTGGAAGGGGCATCGGCATCGGTATTTTCTGAAGTGCTGGCGGCTTCAACCGGCGGGACAGATGGCGTCCAGCTGGATGTTCGCGGCTATGGAGATATCAGTGCCAGTGAAGTTGTTCGCTTCCGCAAAGGTTCTGGCACATAAGTTGCTTTGACATCCTTAAATGAGTTTTTAACTGTCTGATGAGATTACCTCAATAAAAGACGCAAAATTTTGCCCTTCTCTTGGAGACCTAGAACATGTCGTTTTATACCGCGCTTACCGGATTGAATGGTTCACAAGCTGACATTTCTGCAACCTCAAACAATATCGCCAACGTCGGCACAACAGGCTTTAAGCGAAGCGTGGCCGAATTCGGGGATATTTTTGCTACTTCACCTTTGCAGAATTCCTCTTCATCTATCGGTTCCGGTACAATTTTGAAGGGTATTAAACAGCAATTCACGCAAGGGAATATTTCATCGTCTTTGAACGCGCTGGATATGGCGATTTCCGGGCAGGGCTTTTTTGCGCTGAAACCGTCCCTTACCTCTGCCCAGACCGTTTATACCCGTAACGGTTCGCTGAATGTGGATAATGACCGGTATGTGGTGGATTCAGCCGGTCAGTATCTGTTGACCTATCCGGTGAACGATGACGGTTCGGTGACGGCAAAAGATTTGCAAAGTGCTGTACCCTTGCAATTGCCGGTAACATCGGGCGATCCGCGCGCGACCAGTAATATCTCGCTGGGGGTGAACGTGCCTGCGGCAGCTGAAGTGGTAACAGATGCTTCGCAATTCGCAGATGGCTATAATTTTAACCCGTCTGATCCCAGCACTTTTACCAACTCAACCTCTATCACCATCTTTGATGATTTGGGTAATCCGACAATCGCCACCATTTATTTTGTAAAGACGCAAGCGGCATCCGCAGATGACCCGACCAATAAATATGACACCAAGCTGGTGATCAATGATACCGTTATCGATCCGGATCTGGTATCGGCTGTGGATGATACAGGCCGCCAGCTATTTATTGACAGATTTGGCAAGCAAACCACAGATGTGCCAGATGATAACTACTTCCTGGAAGGGAAAGGCTCTGCCCTCTACAAGCAGGATGATTTACAGGAATTGATCCCCTCTCAGCCGGCTAAATTGCAAAGTGAGCAGTCTGAATTTGACTTTGGCGAAGAAGGCGACCGTCTGGTAGAAGTGGTCACAGACCCGATGCAATTTAAAGCCACCCGCGAAAGCGGCGATGGCGATAGCCGGGTATATTGGGGTAAAAACTTCCTTACCGTTAATGTCGATAATGGTGACCAGCCGGTAAATATCGATATCCGCCCCGGCAAATATAACGCCACCCAATTGGCAGCCGAGGTAGAGCGTGCCATTAACGAAGCCTATGGCGATGATAACAAGATTCAGATTGTCCAGAACGTCGATGATACGCTGAATATCAATCTGTTCAAGCTGAATCAGGATGGCTCTTCTTCCGGTCTAAACGCCCCGATTACAGTGGATTTGCTGGGGGCAAGCTATGTATCGCAAGTCGATAATATTACCCTTTCCGGCGCATCGCCTGACTTTACGCGCGAGCAGTTCCTTGCCCATGCACAGGCAAAGATTAATCAGGCTTTAAATGAATATGCGGTGGATACAACCGATACGGTCACCAATGCGGCCACTTTGGGTGTTTCAACAGATTTGTTTGCCCGGTCACGCGGGGCAACCATGCCGGCGATTTTTGAAAAGACCCAGATTGTTAATTTTGATCATACCACCTCCAGCCTAGCCACCGGTTCGGTGACCGGCCAGAGTTTGCTAACAACTGAAAAATCTCTGGTCTATTCTACCTATGCCAATCGCCCATCTTTAAGTGTTTATGATAACAAGCAAATGGTGGATACCACCGGGGCAGGCGGCAATTCGGTCATTTATAATGCCACAGAAAATACCTTGCGCGTTTATTTCACCAATGCCGGCTCGACCAGCAATTTCCAGCAGAATGAGAAAATCAGAATTGCTGGCAATTTTACCAATGCAGCAGAACTGGCCAATTCGACTATGGTGAACGGACGGGAATTTACCATCAATAACGTTTCGGCAAACTTTATTGAAATTAATACCACCGGGTTGGATTTTCCGGATGATAATTTCTCGCTCGCAGAAACAGATTTATTTGTGCTAAGTGACGAATCCACCGATGTAGAAGCCTTTTTTGAAGGGGCAGATAATGTCTATGAAGGGGCTGAGGTGAACTTTAACAGCCAGCGTATCGTGTTGCGCGAAACCGGCTCGGAAGGCAAGCATCACTACACCAACACCAATATCTCTTCTTTGAATAGAATAGATACCATTACCGGGCCTGTGGCAACTGGTCTGGGCAATGGCGTTTATACCATTGCTGCGGCGGATATTGTCAATACAACCGGCTCTGGCGGTGAAGCTGCAATTGAAATCACCATCGCTGGCGGCTCGGCAACCGCGGCGGTTTTAAGCGGCGGCAGGGGCTATGCGGCAGGCGACCAGCTGACCATCCCCGGCAATTTGCTGGGCGGGGCAAGTCCGGCAGATGATCTAACCGTGACAGTTGGTAGTGTTTCTGCCTCTAACCAGGGCGTATTTTCAGATTATCAGGGACAGTTCACCCTCAGCCAGACCATTGGCACAACAGTGACAGACTCGTTGGAAGTTCTGGGGATTACTACCAGCGGGGCGAATGCAGTGACCACCACCACCGATTGGGTGGATGAGAAAAATCCACCCATTAAAGTGAAATATGATGCGGTTAATCAGCGTCTGCAATTCACTGTCGAGCGGAATATTCTGGGGACAGGAACAAATTCGAACTTTAATTCCTTTTCGATTTACGGGGCAGAAACCGCCGATGATACCAATAATCTGGGTGTGCCGGCCAAGAATGATTCAGAAGAAGTTCTGATCCGTGGCGGCGAGGTTTTATCCACCGAAGCGTTTGTGGCAGACGGCGAGGAAATCCAGCTGAACGATAAACGCTACGGGGTGAAGATAAATTATAATTCAGACACGCGTTCTTTTACCTTCTCCAGCGGTACTACCGGCGAGGCAATCGCTGCCAATGGCGCGCTGGGGGTGGATGAAGCCCAAACGGCCTCTAATATTCAGATAGGGCGTTATACGCTGAGTGCCGATGATGGCAGCATTACCGATGCCAATGATCATTTCTCGGGCGATAACCATCTGATGGCTGTTGGCGTTAGTAAGGCCGATGCGGTTTTTACCGCTGGCCGAGGCCTGGCCTCTACCCCTGCGGTGGCGGTTGGCAGAGCGGCCAATGATGATTTGACAGATGTATTCCGCCTGTCCAGTGCAGAAGGCGATAACCGCTTTAATGTGTCGGTGAACGGTATTAATGGTGTGGTCGAAGTGCCATCGGGCTTTTATGTGGGCTCTACTTTGGCCGAAGCCTTGCAAACCCGTATTAACCAGATAATGGATGCCGAAACAGGTGAAACCGTTGGCGGTGTAACGGTCAGATATTCATCTGATGGAAATAATTTTATCTTTACCACCGGGACAACAGGTAATGATTCCACCATCAAGGTGAAGGGCGCATCGCGTCTGGGTCTAGATGATGTGCCATTGGGTGTGGGATCGGTGCCGGAGATTTATAATCTGGTTCAGGCCACAAATGCAGAAGGTGTTGCGCTTTATGTTGACCCCAACGGGGATGTGGTAACCACCCCGCCGGATAATCTGGTGACAGGCTATTATCCGCTTTATATTGATGAAGGCGAGCTAACCTTTGATAAGACAGGTAAATTGCTCAGTCCGAAAAATCTGGTGCATTATGAAAACCAGTCGCAAGGGACATCGGTTTCACTGGATATCAATTTTGGAGCCTCTACCCAGTTTGCCCAGCCCTTTTCGGTATTGTCTGTGGAACAGGATGGTTTTACCTCTGGCCGACTGGATGGTTTGGAAATTGATGCCTCCGGTACAGTTCGGGCGAACTATACAAATGGTCAGAATAATCCGCTTGGCAAAATTGTGCTGGCCAACTTTAACAACCAGAATGGTCTAAAGCAGATCGGTAACGCAACCTATGTGGCAACCGCTGTATCCGGTGATGCCCAGGTAGGCGAGGCAGGTGCAGAAGGCTTTGGGAATATTCTGTCTGGTTCGCTAGAGCGCTCTAACGTGGATATTACAGAAGAGCTGGTGAATTTGATTACCGCCCAGCGTAACTTCCAGGCATCGGCCAAGGCCATTGAAACTACCACAACCCTGACCCAGACCATTATTAATATCCGGCAATAATCGCTGGCAGTAACAGGCGCATAACAGGAGCCAAATTATGGATAAGATGATACATCTGTCATTGAATTCGCTGGATATTGCGTTGCGCAAGCAGGCAGTAAGTGCCCAGAATTTGGCCAATATGAATGTGTCTGGCTATCGCCGGGATATGTATGAAAGTTTTGGCTCTTTATATATGTCCTCGGATAATCAGCTGAATACACGCACCTTTGCCATCACCAATGGCAGCGGTATTTTTGATGCCGCGCAAGGCCGGCTGCGTCATACAGATATGTCCACCGATATGTCGATTGTGGGTGAAGGGTTTTTTGTGTCAAAAAAACCGGGGGCTGACATTTCACTGACACGGCGCGGGGATATGTCTGTTTCTTCTGAACGGCAATTGGTCAATGGGGCGGGTGCGCTGGTGCTGAACCAGAATTTACAGCCCATTACGGTTCCGCCTTTTCGTAAAATGATTGTCTCGGAAGGCGGTGAGCTGATGATCGAGCCGCTAAATGGTGAGCCGGGCGTAACAGAAAATCTGGGTCTTATCGGGCTGGTGTCCGGTGAAGGGCTGGAGTTGCAAAAAGATAATGATGGCGAAATTCGCCCGGTAAATGGCGAGATTCTGCCTGATCAGAATGTCAAGATTAAGCAGGGCTATGTCGAGGAAAGCAATGTGAATGCGATAGATGAGCTGGTCGCATCGATGGGCTATCAGCGCAGCTATGAGCTGAATATGAAGCTGATTAAAACCGCTTCTGAACTGGATGAAAATACCGCCTCGCTCCTGCGCTTGCCAAATGGCTAGAGCCCTTCAGCCCGCGGCCTGATAATGGGCCTGGCTGGTTTCATTATAAAGATTTTCGAGAATATTTCTATCTGGCACAAGGCTTGCAGATACGACGATGGAGATGACAACCATCGGAGAGCGTAAACCATGTCAACCTATGCTATGCACGTTGCCAAAACCGGCCTGAATTCACAGCAAACAAAGATGCAAATTATTGCCAACAATCTGGCAAACGTGAATACAAATGGCTTTAAAAGTGACCGGGCAAATTTTGAAACGCTACTATATCAGATTATTCGCCCTGCCGGCGAGCAAACCTCTGATGAGACCAATCTGGCATCCGGCTTTGCCATTGGTGCCGGTACGCGTCTGTTAAATACCAGCAAGCAGCATACACAAGGCAGTATTATTTCCACCGATAATGCGCTGGATATCGCAATTGAAGGGTCAGGTTTCTTTCAGGTGCTGATGCCGGATGGGCGGGTAGGCTATACCCGAAATGGTGCTTTTGCCCGTTCTGCTGATGGCACGCTAACCACCCAGTCAGGCTATGTGGTTCAGCCCGAAATTCAAATCCCGGAAGGGGTAACACAGGTGAATGTCTCGCAAGATGGCATTGTCTCTGTTCAGGTAGCCGGACAGGTAGAAGCAGAAGAAATTGGCCAGCTTACCCTGGCAGATTTTGCCAATCGCCAGGGTCTTGAGCCGATTGGCGAGAGCTTCCTTGTCGAGAGCCCTTCCAGTGGCCCACCGGTTGTGGCGAACCCGTTTGAAGGCGGTTTTGGCAAGCTTTTACAAGGCTCGCTTGAAGGCTCGAATGTGAATGTGGTGCAGCAGCTTGTTGATATGATCGAAACCCAGCGTGCCTATGAAGTCAGCTCGAAATCGATTACTTCAGTAGATGAGATGATGCGCTTTATTGCCCAGAACCTCTAGAATTTTTACCAATAGCCGCAGGGCGTAAATCCCCTTTTTTAACAAGGCGTATGATGTTTTTTAAACCGCTTTCAACGTTGTTTTTATCTCTGACTGTTTTAGGTCTGGCAGGCGGGTGTTCCACTTATGTTGAAGACCGGGCATCCGAAGCGTTTGAGCCGGTTTTCCCAACCATAAGCCTGAGCCCGGATACGCGTCAGAAAACCGGGGCAATTTATCAGGAGGGGCAGGGCGGCCTGTTTTCCAAAGACAGGCGCGCCCGCAAGGTAGGCGATATTCTGACCGTTGATTTTAACGAGGTTTTTGCCGCCACCAAAGCCCAGACAGCGGCCAGCGCAAAATCGGATTCTTTTGATCTGACCCTGCCGGTTGCCCTGCCAAACCTCCTGACCGGGGGTCTGGCGGCCGTGGGGGATGCAAATAATTCACTGACCAGCGGGACAAGCCAGTCTTTTAGCGGGTCCGGAAATGCGGCGCAATCCAACTCTCTGACCGGCCGTTTATCGGTGACAGTGGTGCGGATTTTTGACAATGGGAATTTGGGCATTTTGGGGCAAAAGGAACTCACCCTCAATAATGGCAAGGAATATATCCGGGTCAGCGGCATTGTTCGCCAGGAAGATATTTCAGCTGAAAATACTGTGTCATCCAATCGGCTGGCAGATGCCCAGATCAGCTATACCGGGGCAGGGGATGTCGCCGATAGCTCTAAAAAAGGCTGGTTAAGCCGGGCGATGCGTACCATTTCGCCCTTTTAAAACCGGTTGAATTTGGCCAGATGGAAAAAGAAAAAGATATGGAACAAAAAATGACAGCTTTAAAAATCATTAGCAAATTTATGTTATTTCTTGCTCTTTTTCTGAGCCATGCACAGGCAGACAGGCTAAAGGATTTAACCTCTATCGCCGGGGTGCGCTCTAACCAGCTGGTCGGCTATGGTCTGGTGGTGGGCTTGCCAGGGACAGGGGATGGCAATTCGCCTCTTACCCTGCAATCCATGCAGGCCATGATCAGCCAGTTTGGCGTGACCACCAATTCTGCTACCTCTCTGAACGGGAAAAATTCAGCGGCGGTTATTGTGACCGCAGAATTACCGCCTTTTGCCAAGCCGGGTCAGCGTCTGGATACGACCATTTCCACGCTTGGCCAGTCCAAATCCCTGCGGGGCGGCACGTTGCTGATGACCCCGTTGATGGGTGCGGATGGCGAGACCTATGCGGTGGCACAGGGCAATTTGCTGGTGGGCGGTCTGGGGGTTGCCGGCAATGATGGCTCGTCACTGATTGTAAATGTGCCAACAGTTGGCCGTATTCCGGGCGGCGCGACGGTCGAGCAGCTGATTGAAACAGATTTTCTGACGACCGATAGCCTGATTCTGAACCTGCATCAGGGCGATTTTTCTATCACCAATCAGGTAGCAGAGGCGGTGAATGATGTGTTTGGCAATGGCGTGGCTATTGCGCTGGATTCGCGCTCGGTAAAGGTGCGCGCACCGGTTGATCCGGCCCAGAAAGTATCTTTTATTTCCATGCTGGAAAATATCGAGATTGAACCAGAGCGGCAATCTGCCAAAGTGGTGGTAAATGCCCGTACAGGGACGATTGTTATTGGCGGGGATGTACGGGTTACGCCGGCGGCGGTCACGCATGGCTCGCTCACTGTTCGGGTCGATGAAAACAGCACCGTAACGCAAGGTAATAATCTGGCACTTGGCAATGGGGTTGCGGCCACCACACCGGGGCCAGCCACGGTTACCCCGGATTCAACTATTCAAATTGATCAGCAGCCAGCGCGCGCCTTTTTGTTTGACCCGGGTGTTGAGCTATCGACCATTGTTGAAGCGGTTAATGCGGTGGGAACCAGTCCGGCAGATTTGGTTGCTATTCTGGAAGCCTTGCGCGAGGCGGGATCGCTGCGCGCTGAATTGGTTGTGATCTAAACGGTTCAGGAGCAAGAAAAATGAATATCCTGCCATCTGCAGAAATCAGACTATCTGAAAATTTGCTGCAAAAACCTGATCCGAATGCCGAATTAATGGAAGTCGCAGAGCAGTTCGAAGCGATTTTCCTGAACCAGATGCTAAAGCAGATGCGCGAAGCAAAATTGTCAGAGGGCATTTTTGATAATTCGGCGACCGATAAATATAACAGCTTGCTGGATATGGAACAGTCAAAGCATCTGGCCTCCAGCGTTAATCTGGGCATTGCCGATGCGCTGGTTCGCCAGCTTGGTGCAAAGTTAAAGGTGGAGTAGGACGATGACCAGCCTGTTTGATGTTGGTAAATCTGCGCTTAATTCTTACCGTCAATCGCTGGCGGTAACCGGGCAGAATATCGCCAATATCAACACCGAGGGATATAAAAAGCGTCAGGCTAATCTGGAAGAGGTTAACGGATCGCAAGGCAGCGTCACCAGCCTTGCCAACCAGACAGGGTTGGGGGTCAGGGTTACCGATATCAAGCGGTCATTTGATCAATATCTGCTTGATAGGGCGCGTACCGCCACCTCCGGCTTTGAAAAGCTGGATACCTATGTTGATCAGGTAAAACAGCTTGAAGATGTGTTGCTGCCGGAAAAAGGCAGTCTGGGCGCGCAAATTGGCAGCTTCTTTGACAGTTTAAGAGAAGTGGCAGCTGCCCCGTCCGAGCTGGCCGCGCGCGCGGTGGCAATTGAACAGGGCAAGGCACTGGCACAGGGCTTTAACACCTATGCCCAGCGCGTTGAAGAGCTGCAAAAAGGGGTAAAGGCTGTCATGGAAGACAGCATGGCATCGGTGAATATGCTAGCCCAGCAGCTGGCAGATGTGAATGGCCGAATCCTGGCAACCGGGCAAAGCGGGCAATCCCCCAATTCCATTTTTGATTTGCGCGACCGGCTTATCAGCGATCTGTCCAATTTAAGCGATGTGACCGTTGATTATCAGGATAGAGGCGTGGTTGATGTGCGGCTGGGCGCTTCCGGGGTAGGGCCAAAAATTGTCGAGGGGACAAATATGCGCCTGATAAGTTTTGATGAAACTTATAGCGGGTTGCAGCCGGTGGTGCTGTCTGGCGGGGTGCGCCGCGCGACCAACCAGATTACCGCCGGTATGATAGCTGGCCTGGCCGATGCCTATGTCACCGCCAATGAGGTGTTAAAGGATATCAACCAGCTGGCTCTGTTGATGGGGCGGGAAGTGAATGCCCAGCACTGGGCAGGTATTACGCTGGACGGGACCGCAGGCGAAAATATGTTCTCCAGCAATGGTATGTTGCTGGGTACAGGTTCTGCCAACCGCTCGGATGTTTCAGGAGAGCTGGAAATTACCAATCCTGAAAATCTGCCGATGCAGGAGATGATAGCGACCTATAACGCAGAAGAAGACCTCTGGGAGCTTGCAGGCGAGGATTTGCCTACCCCCCTTCGCGGGGCACGCCAAATTGCAGGGCCAGGTTTTGTGTTGCGGGTATCGGGCGAGGCTTCTACAGGCGATACGCTGATTATCAGCCCGCAAGCCGGGGCAGCCGCCAATATACGCTTTTTACTGGATAAGCCGCAACAGCTGGCTGCCTCGTCAGGGCTGCTGGTCTCTGCCTCGGCGCGCAATCAGTCAGATGCGGTGATGTCTGCCGATACCATCACACAGGAAAAAGGGGTAGAGCTGGCTACTCTGGCAGATGTCACTACCAATTCTGCTTCTCCGATTGAGGCATCCGAATTTTTCCGTGACGGGTTTATTGCCAAAATTCCGGCCGGGACAAATGCAGCTTCCCTATCGTCTCTTACCCGCCAGTCGACGGCCAGCTTTTCGCTGACCAGCATTGAATTAAACGGCCTGACCGGATTGAGCTTTGCGCTGAGCGATACCGCAAATACAGGGCCCTATAGCTTTGATTTGCGCTATCAGACCGCTTTTCCGCAAGCCGCCGCAGGTGAGGTATGGGCAAATACAGCCGATCTGGCCGAAATGCTGAATAAAGGGGTGTTGAAAACTGCAGCCAATGAAACGCTGCAGGATTTAGGGCTATATGCCAGCGGGGCAAATGGCCAGCTTACCCTGACCAGTGCCAATGGCAATTTTGATAAATCCGATCTGAATGCAGCACGTCTTATCGCCGGGGGTGGCCAGCTACGCGCGGCCATGTCAGACAGAATTGATGCCTCTGATCTGCAAATTTTTACCAGGGAAGGCCGACATATTGCCGGCAGCGCGCTAAGTGCAGAAGAAATTGCCGAAGTGATGACAGCTGAAAATGGCTTTGGCAAGGATGCGCTATATTCCGGGACATATTTGAACCAGACAGATCCCGGCTATCGCGGTATGGATATCCAAATCCACCGTGCGGCAGGATTTAATGTGTTGCGCACCGGGGCAAATGGCATAGGCGCAACGGCCAGCGCCGGGGTAGGGCGGATGCCTGTCTCGCTGGCAACTGATCAGACGATTGCGGTTCAGCAAGCCTCTGGCCAGATTTTTAATATCGATCTTGAAGGCGGGGCATCTGCTGCCGACACAGCCGCAATCCTGAATGATGTGCTGAGAAATACCGATATTTCTGCCCGCGCAATTATGCGTGTTGAATTATCGGAATTTGCCACAGCCGGGGCGGTATCTTTTGGTCTGGAGAGCGAAAATCTGGAGCCGGTAGAGATTACCGCAGATATATTGCCGAATGATCTAACCAATCTGGCCACTGCTATCAATAACCAGTCAAACCGTACCGGGGTGGTCGCCCATTTATCAAGCAATAGAGAGCGGCTGATTTTGGAAAGCCCAAGCGGCAAGGATATCTTTTTGGCAGATATCACAAATGCTACGCCCGCTTTTAAAGCCGGGGTTGTCTATGAAGATGGCAATCCTGCCAGTAATATCGTT
>JAURQT010000029.1 GCA_030835985.1 Alphaproteobacteria bacterium | reverse complement strand
TATAATCTTCTGCCCTAGTTGATATGTCTTTCATCGCCTGGATATATTTATTATCGCTTTCCTTTATCTGGGGCGCTTCTTTTTATTTTATCGAGGTGGGTCTGGTGTATCTCAGCCCGGCCTGGCTGGTCTGTTTACGCTTATGCAGTGCCGCCATTATCCTGAGCGCCTATCTGTTTATCCGGGGGCGTTTTTTGCCGACCAGCCTGGCTTTCTGGGGCGCGGTAGGGGTGATGGGGGCGATAAATAATCTGCTCCCCTTTTTCCTGATCGCCTGGGGCCAGGTGTTTGTGACCGGCGGAATGGCCTCTATTATCAATGCCAATACAGCCTTTTTCGGGGTGTTGATATCGGCTATCTTTTTACAGGCTGAACCGCTTCGCCTGCATCGACTTGTCGGGGTGGGTCTGGGTATTGCCGGGGTAGCCACCGCGATTGGGTTTGAAGCGATAGAGGGAACATCGGCGTCTATCTATGGCTCGCTGGCGATATTGGGGGCGACCCTGTCCTATGCGCTGGCCGGGGTATGGGGCAGGCTAAAGCTGGCAAGCTGGCCAGCGATGGAGGTGGCGTGCGGGATGTTGATATGTTCGGCCAGCCTGTCTGTTCCAGCCGGATTTATACTCTCTGGTATGCCGTCATTATCCCTGTTTCAGCCGGAAAATCTGCCCGCTTTGTTGCAATTAATTATCGGCATCGGCATTTTGGGAACCGCGCTGGCCTATCCGTTATATTTTCGGATATTGGCGCTGGCCGGGGCATCCAATTTGTTGCTGGTCACCATCATTGTGCCGATATTTGCGGTTGGTCTGGATGCTGCGCTTTTGGGACAATGGGTAGGGGCGCGCCAACTGGCCGGATTTGGGCTGGTCGCGATAGGGCTGGCGATAATGGATGGCCGATACCGCCGCCCTAAAAGCCGAAATAATTAAGCCCCCATAAACAGGCAAAGCCGACAATCAGCGTGATGATAACCGAGCGTGTCAGCAAGGCAACAAGGATTGCAAGACCGGCAGCCGGCAAGCGCAAATTATCTGAAAACGCAATGCCGCTATCGGCTGTGACCATCACGGAATGGGTGATAATCGGGGTTAAAACAGCTATAGGCACAAAATACATTGCCCGTTCAAACCAGGCAGGCAATTTTGCCGGCAACCAGCCTGTTAAGGGCAAAAATCGCGCAGAAAAGGTCAGCGCGCCACATAAACACATCAGGACAAACAGGCTCATTTTACCGCCTCCATCTGGTTATCCTTGTCCAGATAGCTAACTGCCCAGCCAACCGCAATGCCAATAATAGCCGCACAAATCAGCCAGAGTTGCCAGACCATATCATGTAAAATAAGCGCGGTTATGCCGGCACTGAGCGCGGCAAAAATTTCTGCCCGTCTTTTTATCACAGGGGCAAGCACCGCAATAAAGGATAAAGGTACTGCAAAGCCAAGCTGCAGGCTTGCCGGAACAGCTGTGCCTAAAAACGCCCCGGTAATGGTGGAAATCTGCCAGACAATGAACAGCAACAAGCCTGTCCCCAGCAAATGATAATGCAAATAATCAGATGGCTGTCCGCTGCGAAAGCGGATGATAGACATGGCATAGGCTTCATCGGTTAAAAGATAGGCCAGCAAAACACGCCAGCGCAGCGGCAGGTTTTTTAAATAGCTTGCCAGCGATAGCCCATATAACAGATGGCGTAGATTAATCGTGCTGACAGAGGCCAGAATAACCCCGGCCGGGGTCGCACTGGCCACCAGCTGGGCAAAGACAATCTGGCTCGCCCCGCCAAATAAAATAACCGATAATAAACAGGTTTCAAGGATGCTCATCCCGCTTTCCACCCCCAAAATGCCATAGACCAGCCCAAAGGGGATAATGCCAATCTGTAACGGCAATTCATCCAGCAAGCCGCGTTTAAATTCATCAAGGGCGGAAGTCATAACAGCGTTTCACTAACGATTTTGAAAGTTATTACAGCACGGGCGATATCAGGGGACGGCTATTTATAAAGAACTGGAAAATAGATAGGCCAAATATCTGCCAAATACTAGGCAAGATACTGTGCTTTTGCTATGCAGGCAATATGCTATCCAGAAGCTGACCAGATAAAATGAGATACCAGGAATATGATAAAAGCGATCGATACTCTAGGCGCAGATACCCTGACAGGAAAAACCCTTTTAATGCGGGTGGATTTTAACTGTCCGCTGCAAGATGGCAAGGTTGCAGATGCCACCCGAATAGACAGGATTATGCCTGGCATCACAGCGCTGCTGGAGAAGGGGGCGGGGATTATCCTGCTCAGTCATCTGGGCCGGCCAAAAGGCAGGATTGTCCCGGAAATGAGCCTTGCGCCTATCGCCGCCTATATCGAGGCGCATTACGGTCTTTTTTTGCCCCTGATAGCGGATGTGGACGGGCTGTCACAACCGGGGGCTGGCCAGATGGTATTGCTGGAAAATCTGCGCTTTTGGCCAGAAGAGGAGGCCAATGATAGCGGCTTTGCAGAAAAGCTGGCAAAATATGGCGCGTTCTATGTCAATGATGCCTTTTCGTGTGCCCACCGCGCCCATGCCTCTACTCATGCGCTGGCACAGCAGCTGCCGGCCTATGCAGGGCCAGCCCTGATAAGGGAAGTAAATGCGCTGAAAACAGCTCTGGAGGTGCCAAAAAGGCCGGTTGTGGCGGTGGTTGGCGGGGCAAAAATTTCCACCAAGCTGGAGGTGTTGACCCATTTGATTAGCCGCGTTGATCATCTGATTTTGGGCGGTGGTATGGCCAATACTTTCCTGGCTGCACAGGGCTATGATATGGCCGGATCGCTGATGGAAGTTGAGCTTGTTGATACCGCAAAAAATATCCTGAAATCAGCACGCGAAAAAGGATGTGCTATCCATCTGCCAAAAGATGGGCAGGCGGCAACAGAATTTAAAAAAGGGGCGGATGTGCGTATCATTGCCAATGAAGAGCTGGCAAAAGAGGAAATGATGCTGGATATCGGGCCAGAGGCTGTCGCAAACTATAGCGCGGTTATCCGCGAGGCAAAAACAGTGCTGTGGAACGGGCCAATGGGCGCGTTTGAAATTCCCCCTTTTGATGCAGGCACAAATGGCCTTGCCCGATATGTGGCGGACGCTACCGCAGATGGGCTGGTCTCTATCGCAGGGGGCGGTGATACGGTTGCGGCACTAAATCATGCCGGCTGTGCGGATAAGTTCAGCTATGTCTCGCTGGCAGGCGGGGCGTTTCTGGAATGGATTGAGGGGCGCGAATTACCGGGTATTGCTATTTTGGATAGCGCACCCTAGATCAGGTAACAGAGAGCCTTTTCGCTTTTTTCCCAGATAAGGGGGCTTGTGTGATGTTTTTTACCAATCCATTTAAATCCCGCCTGCCAGAGGCAGAAGAAGCGTTAAAGGGGCGCGCGTCTGCCATTATGACGCCCGGGGCGCATGCGGCTCATGGCCGTCCTATCTCCCCGCCTTTTCCAGAAGATGTGCAGCTGGTACAGCTGGGTCTGGGCTGTTTTTGGGGAGCAGAGCGGCTGTTTTGGACACAAGAAGGGGTCTATAGCACGGCCGTTGGCTATGCAGGCGGGCGCACGCCAAACCCCACCTATGAAGAGGTATGTTTGGGACAAACCGGCCATAGCGAGGTGGTACTGGTCGCCTTTCAGCCCGATATTCTGTCTTTTGAAGCATTACTTGGCATTTTCTGGGAAGGCCATGACCCGACACAAGGCAATCGTCAGGGAAATGATATCGGCACACAATATCGCTCTGTTATCTATACCGATACGGCTGAAATGCTGGAAGAGGCACGCAGTACCGCTCGCCATTATGGTCAGAAACTGGCAGCAAACGGCTTTGGGCAAATCACTACAGAGATAAAATCTGGCCAGAAATTTTATTTTGCCGAAGAATATCATCAGCAATATTTGCATAAAGTGCCAAATGGCTATTGCGGGCTGGCGGGATGTAATGTGCGCTATTAGGCATGATTTTTTACCGATAAAGCGCATATCCGGCAAACTAAAGGCTTGATCTTTTACCAGGCCTTGTATATTCTTCGGCCACTAATTCTTTATATGAAGCCAAAATCGGCTACGGATGTTAAAAATGAAAGTTGCAAGTTCACTGAAAACGCTGAAGTCTCGCGATCGTAACTGCCAGGTGGTGCGTCGTCGTGGCCGTTTATATGTTATTAACAAAAAGAACCCGCGTATGAAGGCACGTCAGGGATAAGTATTCTTTTGCCTCCTCATCCAGAATATGAGGATAAAATAGCTGATACACGATAAGCCGCATGATTATTTTCATGCGGTTTTTTGTTTGTTGGAAAAGAAATACTGGATATTATTCACAGACAAACCGATATCGAGATACGACGAGTTTTTCAAGATAGGAAGAATGCGATGTTACTGCCAGAACCGGAACAGAATATTCTGGACAGGCGCGATGAAATTGTCGCCGCGCTGAAATCGATGTTGCCAAAGGGCTGTGTGATCGATGATCGCACCACCATGAAGGCATTTGACAGTGATGCGCTATCTGCCTATCGCAATCTGCCTCTGGTCGTGGTGTTGCCGGAAACCGCCCGGCAAGTGGCCGATGTAATGAAATGGTGCCGCGATAATAAGGTGAAAATCGTTCCGCGCGGGGCTGGCACCAGCCTTTCCGGCGGGGCATTGCCCTTATCAGACGGGGTATTGCTGGGTTTGGGTAAATTTAATCAAATCACGGAAATTGATTATGAAAACCGCACAGTTACCGCCCAGCCGGGCGTAACCAATCTGGCCATCACCACCGCGGTTCAGGATAATGGCTTTTATTATGCCCCTGACCCCTCTAGCCAGATTGCCTGTTCCATTGGCGGGAATATCGCGGAAAATTCAGGCGGGGTGCATTGTTTAAAATATGGGCTGACCACCAATAATGTGCTGGGCATTGAAATGGTCACCATGGATGGCGAGATTGTCCGTATTGGCGGCAAGCATCTGGATGCGCCCGGTTTTGATATCCTGGGAATTATGACTGGCTCGGAAGGGCTTTTGGGCGTTGTTACAGAAGTTACGGTGCGGATCTTGCGCAAACCTGCGACCCAGCGTGCCATGCTGGTCGGATTTGATAGCGCCCAGCAAGCCGGACAGGCAGTGAGTACTGTTATCGGGGCAGGTATTATCCCTGCCGGTATGGAAATGATGGATAATCCGGCCATTAACGCGGCTGAGGATTTTGTGCAAGCTGGCTATCCAAGAGAGGCAGCCGCCTTGCTTATCGTCGAGCTGGATGGCCCGGAGGTTGAGGTGGATTACCTGCTAGACAGGGTTGCTGGCCTGATGAAAACATCCGGGGCAAGCTCTATGCGGGTAAGCCAGTCCGAAGAAGAGCGCAATCAGTTCTGGGCAGGGCGAAAATCGGCTTTCCCTGCGGTGGGGCGTATCTCGCCGGATTATTTATGCATGGACGGGACTATCCCGCGCAAGGCTCTGCCGGAAATGCTGACCAGAATGGCCGCGATGAGCCAGAAATATGGCTTGCGGGTGGCCAATGTGTTTCATGCAGGCGACGGTAATTTGCACCCCCTCATCCTGTTTGATGCCAATGCCGAGGGCGAGCTGGAACGTGCCGAGGAATTCGGAGCAGAGATTTTACGAAATTGTGTGGCATTGGGCGGCGTTTTGACAGGCGAGCATGGGGTAGGCGTGGAAAAGCGCGACCTGATGGGCGAGATGTTCAGCGAGGATGATTTAAAACAGCAACAACGCCTGAAATGTGCGTTTGACCCGGATCATCTGCTCAATCCGGGCAAGGTGTTTCCTGTTTTGCATCGCTGTGCAGAGCTGGGCCGGCTGCATGTGCATCATGGCCAATTGCCGCATCCCGATATTCCGCGCTTTTAGCCCCATAATACCAGGGTAATCGCCCCACCATAATATTACGCCACGAAGGAGAGGGCATGGCAGTTTACACGCCAGAAACATCTGCGGAAATAGAAACCATCATCCGTGACGCGCTGTTACAGAAAACGCCACTGAAAATATCCGGCTATGGCACAAAAACCGGGCTGGGCGGCCAGGTACAGGCACCTGATGAGTTAAGCCTTGCTGGCCATAAGGGGATAACCGATTACCAGCCAGAAGAGCTGGTGATGGTGGCGCGTGCCGGCACGCTGTTAGCTGAAATTGAAGAAGCGCTGGCACAAAAAGGCCAGATGCTGGCCTTTGAGCCGCCGCATTTAGAAGGGTTTTACGGAACTGAACATGCTGGCTCTCTTGGCGGCGTTATTGCGTGTAACCTGTCTGGACCGCGCCGTATTTCAGCCGGTGCGGCACGTGATTATCTATTGGGATTTGATGCGGTTTCAGGACGTGCAGGCTATTTTCGTTCTGGCAGCAAGGTGATGAAAAATGTCACAGGCTATGATCTGTCCAAATTAATGTGCGGGTCATTCGGGATGCTGGCGGTGATGAGCGAGATTACCCTGAAAGTTCTGCCGCGCCCGGAATATGTGGCCAGCCTTTCGCTGATATGTACCAGCCTGGCACAAGCCCAATCTGTGCTGTCTGCTGCTTTTGGTTCGGCAACCGAGCCATCTGGCGGGGCAATTCTGGGTGAGGGTGGGGGATTTGTGGCCACTATCCGGCTAGAGGGGGTACAGATATCAGTAGAGGACAGGCTAGTGAGCCTGTCAGATTTACTGGCATCTTTTGGCGATTTAAGAGTGCTGGAAGGTGAAGAAAGCAGCGATTTCTGGGCGAATATGCGCGATATCGCCTTTTTGGACAAAGGGGCAGAACAGGTCTGGAAACTTTCCGCTACCCCTTCACTTGCCCCGCAGGTTATTGCCGAAATTCAAAGTTCCTTTGATATTGAATTCGGGCTGGATTGGGCAGGGGGGCTGATATGGCTTTCCGGCTCTGGTGCGGGGCTTGGCTCGCATATTCGCAACATTTTAGCCGCAAATGGGGGCGGACATGCAACGCTGATGCGCGCAAGCGATAGTATCCGTGCTATACAGCCTGTCTTTCAGCCATTAGGCGAGGCGATTGGCGGTCTGCAAACCCGTATCAAAACCGCCTTTGATCCGGAAAATATTTTAAACCCGCAAAGACTTAATCTGGGAGGCGAGGCCGATGCAAACGCATTTTAGTAAGACTGCCCTGCAACGCCCTGAAATTAAAATGGCAGATGAAATTTTGCGTAAATGCGTGCATTGCGGCTTTTGCACCGCTACCTGTCCGACTTTTGTTCTGACAGGGGATGAGCGCGATAGCCCGCGCGGCCGTATCTGGATGATGCGCGATGCGCTGGGGGGCGGGGATACAGGCGATCAGGTGGCGATGGCGGATGTAGGCTATCATCTGGATCGCTGTCTGGGCTGTATGTCATGCATGACCACTTGCCCGTCTGGTGTGGATTATCTGCATCTGGTGGATATTGGCCGGGCAGAGGTGGAAAAAACCACGACCCGCCCGATTTCAGATGCGCTTATCCGCAAATTGCTGGCAGGGCTTGTCCCGCGTGCCGGGTTATTTAATCTGGCTCTAAAGCTGGCCGGGCTGGGGCGTCCGTTTGCTGCGATAATGCCGCGTCGAATAGCGGCTATGCTGCGCTCTGCCCCTGAAAAATTGGGCGGCGTGGATAAAATAGGGGCAATCGATCAGATATTTACCCCTGAAAAGCCCGTCCAAAAGCGCGTTATCCTGTTGCAGGGCTGTGCCCAACGCGCGATTGCCCCTCAAATTAATGCCGCAACCTTGCGCCTGCTCTCGGCTCTGGGGGTAGAGGTGGTGGTGCGCCAGCTGGCCAGCTGTTGTGGCGGCCTTGCCCATCATATCAATGAAAGTGATAGCGCCCATCAGCATATGGCGGCAACCGCACGTGCCTGGAAGGCCGATATTGATAAGGGCGATCTGGATGCCATTATCGTCAATACATCTGGCTGCGGTACCACATTGAAAGACTATACACAGCTATTATCCGGGGATGCAGAGCTGGCACAGACAGGCAAAAAAATTGCATCACTGGCGATGGATATTACCGAATTTCTGGCCGCTCATACAGATCTGCCTTCCCTGCCGGAAAAGGGGCTGTCGGTTGCCTATCATGCAGCTTGCTCTCTCCAGCATGGGCAAAAAGTGACAAGCGCGCCCAAAAACTTGCTGGCAAATGCCGGCTTTGAGGTACGCCCGATAGCCGAAGCGCATTTATGCTGCGGGTCGGCCGGGGTCTATAATATCCTGCAGCCCGAATTGGCCGGACAGCTGCAAAGCCGAAAAATAGGCAATATCAACAAGGCAAATGCCGATATTGTGGCGGCTGGCAATTTAGGCTGTATCAACCAGATGGCCGGGGCAGATGCCCCTGTCTGTCATACCGTTCAATTGCTGGATTGGGCCTATGGCGGCCCTGTTCCGCAAGGTTTGGAAAATCTGGCTCCCAAAGCCTAGCCAATAGTGGCCAGCCCCCCCCTTTGATAGGGCAGATTTAGGACAGGTCGAAGAAATCATTGCCCTTATCATCGGTGATAATAAAGGCCGGGAAATCTTCTACCTCTATCCGCCAAACCGCTTCCATGCCGAATTCCGGGAATTCCAGGACTTCCACCTTTTTGATAGATTCCAGCGCCAGCTTGGCCGCAACCCCGCCAATCGAGCCAAGATAAAAGCCGCCATGTTTTTTACAGGCCTGTTTAACCATGGCAGAACGATTGCCCTTTGCCAGCATTACCATAGACCCGCCGGCTTCCTGGAACCTGTCTACATAGCTGTCCATTCGCCCGGCTGTGGTTGGCCCGAAAGAGCCGGACGCCATACCTTCCGGGGTCTTGGCAGGGCCTGCATAATAGACCGGGTGATTTTTGATATAATCTGGCAGGCTGCCTGTTTGTTCCAGCTGTTCCAGCAATTTTGCATGGGCGATATCTCTTGCTACCACCATAGGCCCGGTCAGCTTGACCCGTGTTTTCACCGGATATTGGCTAAGGGTGGAAAGAATATTGGCCATTGGCTGGTTCAGATCAATCGCAACGGCATTATCTTCTGCCTCTTCTGCGAGGTCAGGCAGATATTTGGCCAGATCGGTTTCCAGCTGTTCCAGAAACAGCCCGTCTGCGGTAATTTTGGCACGGATCTGTCTATCGGCTGAACAGGAAACCCCTATGCCGATAGGACAGCTTGCCCCGTGGCGTGGCAGGCGGATAACCCGCACATCATGGCAGTAATATTTACCGCCAAATTGCGCCCCTATCCCCAGCTCTCTGGTCATATCCAGAATAATTTTTTCCCATTCCAGGTCGCGCCAGCCATGCCCGGAATTTGACCCGCTGGTCGGCAGATTATCCAGATCGCGCACCGATGCCTTTTTAACAGTCTTCAGATTATATTCAGCAGAGGTGCCGCCAATAACAATCGCCAGATGATAGGGCGGACAGGCCGCTGTACCGAGCGAGACAATCGCTTCTTTTAAAAATTCTTTCAGGCTTTCCGGGTTCAAAACAGCCTTTGTTTTCTGATGCAAAAAGGTTTTATTGGCAGAGCCGCCCCCTTTTTGAATAAAGGTGAATTTATATTCAGCCCCTGCACCGGCAGCGATATCAATTTGTGCTGGCAGATTATTGGCGGTATTTTTTTCTTCAAACATGGTTAAGGGGGCAAGCTGGGAAAACCGCAGATTATGCGACTGATAGGTGTTGTAAATGCCGCGTGACAGGGCTTTTTCATCCTCGCCGCCGGTCAGCACCTGCTCGCCTCTGGTCGCATTGACCAGCGCCGTGCCGGTATCCTGACACATGGGCAATACGCGGTTAGAGGAAATAACGGCATTTTTGATCATTTCCAATGCCACAAACCTGTCATTATCGGTGGCTTCAGGGTCATCCAGAATGGCTTTTAGCTGTACCAGATGAGAGGGGCGCAAAAGATGCGAGACATCGGCCATAGCCTGTTCTGCCAGCAAGGTCAGCCCTTGCGGGTCAACTTTCAAAAATGGCCGCCCATCAAGGGTAAGCGCGGTAACATATTCAGTTGAGATACAGCGATAGGGCGTATCATCGCCTGTGGTTGGCAATAAAGGGCTAAAATCGAAATCCGCCATCTGTCATTCCTCTTATCTGGGCGTTTTGAAACTCGTAAAAATAGGGGCTAGGCACGAAAGGGCAAAGCGGTGTTGAAAAGAATTATTTCTTTGGGGCAGGGTCTTTGCGAAAACGGTCAAGAGAGACGATTTCTGCCCCGTCGCCATTATTTTCCCCGCCATGAATAGCAGAGATGTTTGATCTGTCTGATGGTGCAGGTGCCGGGGCGATATTTTTATCCTGGGTGCTACCTGATATATCAGCGGCCGGGGCGCTATCTTCCTCCTCTGGCAAGGCATCCAGCACATCGGGCGCGCTAAATTGCAAGCCAAAGCCAACAGACGGATCATTGAAATGGGTGACCGCAGCAAAGGGTATGTTCAGATTGTGATGCACACCGGAAAAAGACAGGGTCACCGAAAAATATGCTTCGCTGACATGCAAATCCCAAAACTGATGTTGCAGAACAATGGTCATCTCGTTGGGGTTGGCCGCTTTCAGGGCTTCAGACATCTGAACGCCCTCAGCGGTGGTCTGGAAGGTGATGTAAAAATGGCTGTCGCCTGGCAAACCTTCATGCTCTACCAGCGCGAGCGATCCTCTGACAACCGTGCGGAGCGCGTCTTCAACCAGCAGCTCGTAATTTATGGCTGCTTTTTGTTCTGTATCATCCATCCCAACGCACCTTATTTGCCATGACTAGCATCCCCTTTTATCTGCCCCCCCCTTTATTTGTTATCCTGTCTGTTATCCAGGATTTAATCTGGCCAGTCTGTTATCAGACTTCTTTTTTAACCCATAGCGAAGCGGGGCGCAGTGGCAATTTAGTGGGACCGCTTCTGTTGCCAGGTGCGATCCCGAACCCCGCCTGCCCGAGCTCAATCGAACAGGACTTTAAAGATGGTTTTTGTTACCGCGTTACGCAGCAACAGCAACCGGAGCAGAGTTGTCGTTTGCAACTACTACATGGCCCGATAACGGCGGGTACCATACCGAACGAAGATAAGGCCTTTACCACATGCGTCGATCCTGTTTCGCCCCCAAAAGCTGTATCTATCCAGAGGGTTTAATCTGCTGGCAAGATACGTAAAACTGTAATGGTGGAGGCGCCGGGTACCGCCCCCGGGTCCGCCCTGCTTATTTCGCAATATGTTTATCGTCATAGTCAGCAAAAGCTGACATCTGATAGTATACCGGCAAACTGTGTTTTTTGAAAGTTTTTTACATCTGCGATGCGCATCATCTGGTATCGCGGTGATTGTTTTGCTACTGTCTGATTAAAATAAACCATATAAACGGATAAGAGTTTTTTTCATGCGTCAATATCTCGACCTACTTGAGCATGTCCTGGAAAAAGGCAGCGAGCGCGGCGACAGAACCGGTACAGGTACAAAATCGGTATTTGGCTGGCAAATGCGCTTTGATCTGCAACAGGGTTTTCCTGTACTCACCACAAAAAAGCTGCATCTGCGCTCGATTATCCATGAATTATTATGGTTTATTCAGGGCGATACCAATATTGGCTATTTGCGCGATAATGGCGTGTCCATCTGGGATGAATGGGCAGATGAAAAAGGTGATTTGGGCCCGGTATATGGCCAGCAATGGCGGCGCTGGCAAACCCCGGATGAAGGACGGGTTATTGATCAGCTTATGGATGTGGTGAGGGCTATTCGTACCACCCCCGAATCGCGGCGTCTGATCGTCTCTGCCTGGAACCCGTCTGATATTCCGAATATGGCCTTGCCGCCCTGTCATTGCCTGTTTCAATTTTATGTCAGTGATGGCAAATTATCCTGCCAGCTTTACCAGCGTTCTGCCGATATCTTTTTGGGTGTGCCTTTCAATATTGCCTCTTATGCGCTGTTGACCCATATGATGGCACATATCACCGGCTTGCAGGTGGGGGATTTTGTTCATTCGCTGGGCGATGCCCATTTATATCTGAACCATGTAGAGCAAGCGCGTCTGCAATTACAGCGCAGCCCGGGCCCCTTGCCGCAATTAGAGCTGATAAATCCGCCAGATGCGCTCACCGATTTTCGCTTTGAGCATATAAAGCTTGTCGGATATGAAGCTGCACCGTCTATCGCCGCACCTATCGCGGTCTAGAGGCACGGGCATGGATGGTATTGTATCGGACTTGCAGATGGTATGTGTCGTGGCGATGGCCCGAAACCGGGTTATCGGTGATGGCAGCGGTCTTATCTGGCATTTGCCAGGCGATCTTAAACGGGTGAAAGAGCTGACCATGGGCTGTCCTCTGATTATGGGGCGGCGAACATGGGATACGATAGGGCGGGCACTTCCCGGCCGCCTCAGTATTGTTTTAACCCGTAATTCTGACTGGTCAGCCCCCGAAGCCCTGGCCGTGCAAACCATTGATGAGGCAATAGAAGCAGGGGCAAAATGGCTGGCACAGCAAGGGCAGGGGGAAAACCGCCTTATCCTGTTTGGTGGCGGCGAAATTTACGCGGCCGGGCTGGAATATTGTAATCTTATCGAAGCGACCCTTATCGATGCCGCCCCCAAAGAGGGGGTGCGCTTTCCGGCCTTTGATGAAAGCGCGTGGGAAGATATCCATTTGCAGAGCATAGAGGCCGGGCAAAGCCATCCAGCTTTCCATTATCACCAGCTTCGGCGCAAAAATCCTGTCCCGCCGCCTGGTCGCTAGATTTTACCGTTATTCCATTACCAGCTTCGGGGCGGCGCGTTTGCCTTTGGCAAGCTGTTCCAGAATATTATTGGCAATATCCTGATAGATTTTGGCATGAGGGCTGTTTGGCTGGTCGGCGACAATGGGCGTGCCGGCATCCGAGGTTGCGCGAATATCCATGTGCAGAGGCACAGCCCCTAAAAAGGGCAGATTAAGACGCCGGGCTTCGGTTTCTGCCCCGCCTGTGCCAAAAATATCTGCTCGCTCGCCGCAAGATGGACACAAAAAATGGCTCATATTCTCAATAATGCCCAGCACGGGTACATCCACGCGCTTGAACATATTCAAACCCTTTCGTGCATCTATCAATGCCAGATCCTGAGGGGTGGAGACAATCACCGCCCCGGCCAGTTCTGCGCGCTGGGACAGGGTAAGCTGGGTATCGCCGGTACCGGGCGGCATATCCACCACTAAAATATCCAGCCCGTTCCAGGCAACATCGCGCAACATTTGCTGTACCGCAGACATTACCATTGGCCCGCGCCAGATGGTCGGCGCGTCTTCCTCTATCAAAAAGCCTATCGACATGGCTTGCAAACCCCACGCATCCAGCGGGATCAGCTTGTTATTTTCGGTCTCGGGCTTTTTGTTCATGCCCAGCAAACGCGGCAGGGACGGGCCATAAATATCGGCATCCAAAATCCCGACCTTTTTGCCTGTATTGGCCAGCGCAAGTGCCAGATTGATCGCTGTCGTTGATTTGCCAACCCCGCCCTTGCCAGAGGCCACTGCAATCACCTGGTCAGCCGGGCGAATAACCTCATCGCGGGAAGGGGTTTGTGCGCTCTGGCGAGGCGGATTTGCCTCCGCTGGCCTGTGGGCGGTCATTAAAATGGTGACCGACACCACGCCTTCTATCGCATCTACCGCTTTTTTTGCAGCTTTTTTGATATTTTCCGCTTCGGCAGAAATTTCCGGGGCAATCTCAATCGTAAAGCCAACATTTCCGCCCTTTATCACGATACCGGATACCGCCCCCGCCTCGCCAAGGGAGGTATTTTGATGCGGCAGAGCGACCGATTTCAGTGCCTGAAGAATTTTTTGTTCTGTTATTTCGCTTGGCATTCTTGAATTTTCCACACTTCGTCCAAATATAGAGCGGTAATGGTTCAGGTTATGACTTAGGCTTGTCATTTCGATTTGGCAAGTCAGATTAAGCCGGCTATACCCTGTATCTGAAATAAAAATAGCGAACGATAAGGGAGCGACATTATCATGCCCTGGAATAATCAAGGCGGCAATCAAGGCGGCAATCAAGGCGGGCCTTGGGGTGGCGGCGGAAATCAAGGTGGCCCCTGGGGCGGTGGTTCCGGTCGCCAGCCTAATCGGCCAAACCCACCAGATTTTGACAAAATGTTTAAAGATTTTCGGAATAGCTTCGGCGGCCGTGTATCAGGCGGTGGCAAGCCGTCGCGGTTTTTGTGGCTTATCCTTATCGTTATTCTGGGATTGTGGGTTGCTACCGGTTTTTACCGCGTAAACCCACAGGAACAGGGCGTTGTTTTGCGCTTTGGGGAATGGGTGAAAACCACTTCGCCCGGCTTGCATTATCATCTGCCTTTCCCGATTGAAAGCGTGCTGACCCCGGATGTTACCCGGGATAATCGCCTGGAAATCGGTTTCCGTGATGTGGGCGGCCGCAGTGTATCGCGCCGCGATATCGCTGATGAAAGCCAGATGATTACCGGCGATGAAAATATCGTGGATATTGATTTTGTGGTGTTTTGGCGTATCGCGGATGCCGGGCAATATCTGTTTAATCTGGCAGAGCCGGATGAAACCATCAAGGTCGCAGCAGAGGCCGTCATGCGCGAGATTATCGGCCAGACGCGTATTCAAACGGCGCTGACCGAAGGCCGGCAGAGTGTTCAGGTAGCTGTGCGTCAAAAGCTGCAGGAGTTGCTGGATGAATATAAAACAGGGGTGCGGGTACGCGAAGTCCAATTGCTGGCCGTTGACCCGCCCGCAGATGTCATTGATGCCTTCAACGATGTGCAGCGCGCCCGTCAGGACAGGGATCGTCTGAAAAACGAAGCCGAAGCGTTTCGTAATGATGTTGTGCCACGTGCGCGTGGTGAAGCGGCCCGTCTGGTAGCCGAAGCAGAAGCCTATCGCGAAGAGGTGGTTAGCCGTGCAGAAGGGGATGCCTCGCGCTTTGATCAGGTCTTTAATGCCTATCAAATGGATAAAAATGTGACCCGTGAGCGGATTTACATTGAGACCATCGAGGAAGTGTTTGGCAATATTGAAAAGATTATCATTGATGAAGATGGCCAATCGGTTGTGCCTTATTTGCCGCTCAAGGAATTGGGGCGCAACAGCATAACTAATCAGGGGAGTAACTAGGTTATGAAAGCAACACGTAATGTAACATTGCTCCTATTGGCTGTTCTGCTGTTTGGTGCGTATTCCGCAGCCTTTGTGGTCAATCAAACCCAACAGGCACTGGTGCTGCAATTTGGTGAGCCAAAGCGGACTATCCAGGAACCTGGTCTGAAGTTTAAATTGCCCTTTATCCAGGAAGCCGTTTTTTACGAAAGACGCGTATTATCCTTGATCCCGCAAGATGCCGAAGAGGTTATCCTGGCCGATCAAAAGCGTTTGCAGGTAGATGCCTATGCCCGGTACCGGATCAAAGACCCGCTATTGTTCTTTCAGACGGTTCGGAACGAGATAGGCGCACGTGCAAGGCTGGAATCTATTATTGATTCATCGGTTAGACGGGTGCTGGGCCGTGAAACACTGGCCTCTATCCTGACAGGTGAGCGCGAGGCCATTAACGGCTCTATACGTGATGAGGTGAACCAGTCTGTAGCCTCTCTGGGGATTGAGATTATCGATGTGCGCTTGCGGCGGGCAGACTACCCCGAAGCGACCAGCCAGAACATCTTTAACCGGATGAAGTCCGAGCGGGAACGTGAAGCAAAGGAATTCCGCGCAACAGGGGAAGAAGAAGCCCAGAAGATTCGGGCAGACGCTGAAAAAACCCGAACCGTGATTGTGGCTGAAGCTAAAAAAGAAGCCCAGCAAGTGCGCGGTGAGGGGGATTCCAACGCTATCCGCATTTATGCAGAAAGTTTTGGGCGCGATCCGGAGTTTTTCTCTTTCTATCGCTCGATGGAAGCCTATCGTAAATCTATTGGCGAGTCCGGCACGTCCATGATCTTGTCTCCGAACTCCTCATTCTTCCGCTATTTCAAGGATAAGGATGGTGGTGTAGAAAAAGAGTAAACCGCAAAAGCTGATGCCTCAATCTGGCCTGATTTTGGACAGATTGAGGCCTATGTGACGCTCTAGCCTTGCAGGATGGAAAAGACAGCTTCTCTCCTCCTTCTATTATACAGATCCCTGTTGTCTTTTCCGCCTTAACTTTTTTAGGTCAACCATTTTAACAAACAGGATTATCCCTGATGAAAAAGATGACACTCCTATCCCTTCATACCCCTCATAGATCCGGCGTTGCGGTTATCGATACACAAAGGGCGATGCGCTATTTCCGGACAGTATTTTTTCTTGGTATGCTGGCTTTTTGCCTGACTGTCCTGGCCAGTCCCTTGCGGGCAGGCGAACGTCCGGAAAGCTTTGCTGATTTGGCAGAGCGCCTGTCACCAGCGGTGGTGAATATTTCTACCTCTATGGTTATTAAGGATGATAGCCGGCCCGCCTTGCCACGTTTTCCCGAAGGTTCGCCCTTTGAAGATTTTTTCAAGGAATTTGAAGATAGAGGCCAGGCACGGCGTACCCAGTCGCTGGGTTCCGGTTTTATCATTGATAG
>JAURQT010000002.1 GCA_030835985.1 Alphaproteobacteria bacterium | reverse complement strand
TTTATTACCGCCGAAAGACAGCGGGTTTATGCACGCTCAAATCTGTCCAGCTCCATCACCTTTGTCCAGGCTGCAACGAAATCTTTTGCAAATTTCTCTTTATTATCGTCCTGGGCATAAACCTCGGCAATCGCCCGCAAGATAGAGTTCGAGCCAAACACCAAATCCACCCGCGATGCGGTGCGAATAATCTTGCCTGTCTTTCTATCCCGGCCTTCATAGATATCATTGCCAGCCGCATTCCATGCCACCTTCATATCCAGAAGATTAACAAAGAAATCATTGCTTAAAACGCCTTCCTGTTCGGTAAAGACGCCATGTTTTGTGCCGCCGTAATTTGCGCCCAATACACGCAAACCGCCGACCAGAACGGTCATTTCAGGGCCGGTCAACGTCAGCAGCTGGGCTTTATCCAGAAACAGCTCTTCTGCACTCACGCTAAAGGCTTGCTGCTGGTAATTGCGGAAACCATCTGCCAGAGGCTCAAGCACGGCAAAGGAGGCCACATCTGTGTTTTCCTGTGTGGCATCCCCTCTGCCTGGTGTGAACGGCACATCGACATTCATTCCGGCTGCCTGGATAGCTTTTTCCACCCCGACATTACCGGCCAGCACAATCATATCGGCCATGCTGACTTCCTTGCCGAAATCCTTGCGGATACCTTCCAGCACATCCAGAACACGTGCCAGCTGATCAGGCTGGTTCACCTCCCAGTCTTTTTGCGGTGCCAGACGAATACGGGCGCCATTTGCCCCGCCCCGCATATCCGAGCCGCGATAAGAAGATGCACTGGCCCATGCGGTAGTGACCATTTCTGAAATGGTCAGATCAGCCGCCGCGATACGGGCTTTAAGATCCGCCACATCCCCGGCATTTGGCACATAAGAAGGCGCTTCAATAGGGTCTTGCCAGATCAGCTCCTCTTTTGGCACTTCAGGCCCAAGGTAGCGCACAAGTGGGCCCATATCGCGGTGGGTCAGCTTGTACCAGGCACGGGCAAATGCATCGGCAAATTCATCCGGATTTTCATGGAAACGACGAGAGATTTTCTCATAGGCCGGATCCATCCGCATTGCCATATCTGCGGTAGTCATCATGGTTGGCACACGCTTGGAGGCATCTTCGGCATCCGGTGCCATATCTTCCGGCTTCTGGCCAACTGCCTGCCATTGCTGGGCACCGGCCGGGCTTTTAGTCAGCTCCCACTCATAGCCGAATAACAGGTCGAAATAGCCATTATCCCATTTTGTAGGGTTGCTGGTCCATGCCCCTTCGATACCGCTGGTGATAGTATCGCTTCCCTTGCCAGAGCCATGTGCGCTTATCCAGCCAAGGCCCATCTGTTCTATTGGTGCGCCTTCCGGCTCTGCCCCGACCAGGCCGGCATCGCCTGCGCCATGGGCTTTACCAAAGGTATGACCGCCTGCGACCAGGGCAACAGTTTCTTCGTCATTCATTGCCATCCGGGCAAAGGTTTCACGAATATCAACCGCGCTGGCCAATGGGTCAGGATTGCCATCCGGGCCTTCCGGGTTCACATAAATCAGACCCATTTGAACGGCGGCCAGAGGGTTGGCCAGCTCGCGCTCGCCGCGATAACGTTTATTATCCAGCCATTCGCCTTCATTGCCCCAGTAAATATCTTCTTCCGGATGCCAGATATCGGGACGGCCACCGCCAAACCCGAAAGTCTTGCCGCCCATGGATTCAATCGCCACGTTGCCGGCCAAAATGAACAAATCTGCCCAGGAAATCTGGTTGCCATATTTTTGTTTAATCGGCCATAACAGGCGACGGGCCTTATCCAGATTGCCATTATCCGGCCAGCTGTTTAGCGGGGCAAAACGCTGGGCCCCTGTCCCGCCGCCACCACGGCCATCTGTGGTGCGATAGGTACCGGCAGCATGCCAGGCCATACGGATGAAAAACCCGCCATAATGGCCATAATCGGCTGGCCACCATTCCTGCGAATCAGTCATCAGATCATTCAAATCCTTTTTCAGAGCGGTATAATCCAGCTTCTTGAACGCTTCACGATAATCAAAATCCGGATCCATCGGATTAGAGCGCGCATCATGCTGGCGCAGCACACTGACATCCAATTGGTTCGGCCACCAATCCTTATTGGTTGTACCTTCTAAATTGGTATGCATAAACGGACATTTGTTCTGGGTGTTCATAACCGTCTCCTCGGACAATTTGGGTGTTCAAAACATAAATTAACGCAGTTCAGCAGATTACAAGAGCCGGCCACAAAAATCTGCTGACGAGATATACTTCCCTATTTTTTTATCAATAGATGATGCAAGCCTACAACAGCCATAAAAAAAAGGTCAAGCAATTTAGAATGGTTCTAAACTGTAAAAATACAGATTAATTTTTGCGCCGCAAGCGCACCGTAAGCTCGATGCTTTCTGCCTCATAGCCTGGCGGGATATCCAGTAAATCCGGCAGGGCAATATCGCCCGGGTCAATATCCATTATAGTGCCTGTTTCGACATCCACAAAATGATAGTGATCGCCCAAATTCGTATCATATAATACCGCATCGCCTGCATGATGTACCGGGCGCAACAATCCGGCCTCTTCAAATTGATGCAAACAATTATAAATCGTGGCCAGTGCCATGGGCTGACCATGTGCGCTCAGCTCATCATGCAGCTGTTCTGCACTGATATGACGTGCCGTGCCACATAGCAGGCGCGCCGCAATAGCGATACGCTGGCGGGTGGGACGCAAGCCTGCGGCACGTAATTTTGCCACCGGTTCGCTCTCTGCCATCTGTGATCTCTCGATGCTCTTCATAGCCGAACGTTGCCTTGCTTGCACAAAAATGTCAAGCAAACCCCTATATTCTATCGGTAATTCCTGTTATGAGGATAGGGCTTTGATGGTTGCCCCACCAAAAATAAGAACAAAAAATACTGGTAAAAAATACTGGCCGCCAAAAACCTTGAAAAAAGAGACAGACAACATGAATGAAATCACAGAATTCTTGAAAAACAGGCGTTCTGTTTTGATAAAATTGCTGGATAATGCCCCTATTCCAGAGGCCGATATAGAAGAGATTTTGGCGTGTGGTTTGCGCGTACCGGATCACGGGGTTCTGGGGCCCTGGCGGATTGTGACCATTACGCCGGAAACAGGTGCATATCTTGGCCAGCATATTCTTGCCCCTGAATTTCAAAGGTTGAACACAGAGGCAACAGAGGTGATGCTGGAATTTGAACGCCAGCGTTTTACCCGTACCGGCCTGGTTCTGGCGGTGCTTTCCACACCGGTTGACCATATTAAAATTCCGGCATGGGAAATGCATCTATCCGCCGGGGCGATGTGCCAGAATTTATTACATGCTGCACTTGGTCTTGGCTATGGGGCGCAATGGGTTACAGAATGGTATGCCTATAATGATAAATTGCTTGCCGAACTGGGCGGTAATCCGCCAACAGATAAATGTGCCGGCTTTATTTATATCGGCTATAAAAAAGAAGAGCCGAAGCCGCGCAGGCGGCCGGAAAAAAAGGATATCATTTCAAGCTATATTCCGCCAAAATAGGGGTGATGAGGCATTGGCACGCCCAAGAGGAAAGAGGAATTTTATGCGATGAGCATCTATCTTTATCAACATGATCTGCCAGATGGGCTGGATTTAGGTGCAGATATTGCCATTGATACAGAAACAATGGGGCTTCATCTGCATAGAGACAGGCTCTGTCTGGTACAGCTTTCCTCTGGCGATGGCGATGCCCATCTGGTGCAAATAAGCGCAGATATCCAGCCCTGCCCCAATTTAGCCCGGCTTTTGGCTGACGAAAGCGTTGAAAAATTATTTCATTACGGGCGGTTTGATCTGGCCATGCTGAAACAACATATTGGCACGGTAAACGGGCCTGTATTTTGCACCAAAATCGCTTCCAAATTATGCCGTACCTATACCGACAAGCATGGCCTGTCCGAGTTGTGCCGCGAATTGCTTGGCCTTGAAATTTCCAAACAGCAGCAATCTTCTAACTGGGGCGCAGATACCCTGTCTGCTGCCCAGCAGGAATATGCCGCAGGGGATGTGCTATATCTGCATCGCTTGCGTGAAAAGCTGGAAGAAATGCTGGTAGTTGCCGACAGGCTGGAAATAGCAAAGGCCTGTTTTGCCTTTCTTGGCACGCGCATAGCGCTAGATATTTCCGGCTTTGAAGAGCTGGACATCTTCCACCATTAAGGCAGGTAAATTTATGCAACACCCCCCCGCCTCACAGCCCCCGAAACGCTCTATCTTCACCCCGCAAGCAAGCCTGCCTGAAGAAGGCATGGCAGAACGCAAAAAGCCGCGCCGCAAAGGCCTGCCTGTCTCTCTCAGCCTTATCCTGCTGGCCACCGCGATAGGGATTGGCGGGGCGATTATTGGCTGGACCAGCTTTTTTCAAAAATCGGATAATATCGAAATAAGCCTGGAGAGTGTAAGCACCCAGCCAGCAGGCAATCTGGAAATGACAGGGGCGCGCTATTCCGGCACAACCGATAACGGGATGACATTTTTAATCCGCGCCGATAGGGCAGTTGAATCGGCCTCGCAAAAAGGATTAATCCGCCTGTTTGGCCCGGATGGATTTGTATCTTCGCAAAAGGATGGCCGCACCAACCTGTCTTCCGATGAGGCAGTGTATCACGCCGATGAGCGCCGCCTGGACCTCTATGGCGCGGTGAATATTTTTCAATCCAGACAGCGATTGACCCTGACAAGCGAGGAAATGACCGCGCTCATTGGCAAGGGCGAATTGCTGACAAAAACACCTGTTACCCTGACCGGACAGGATATATTTTTAACCGCGCAAGGGATGCATGCCACCGAAAATGGCGAGGTTATCCTGTTTACCGGTAAATCAAGAATTGAGCTGAAACAAAATTAAAAAAGTGGGTTTTAGATGACTGTTTTTCCAAATTTGCGATCCTGTTGCACCGTGCCAGTTCTGGCCGCTATTATGCTGGCCAGCTCTATGGGCTATTCTGCCCGCGCAGCCGATATGATCGTCAATGCCGATACCAGCCTGGAATGGAACCAGAAAGAGGGGTTTTATCAGGCACTTGGCAATGCCCATGCCTATCAGGGCGAGCAGGAAATTTTTGCCGATGATCTAAAGGCTTTTTATGATGCCTCGGCCTCCGCCCGGGATATCACCGAAATCCATGCCAATGGTAATGTTCGTTTTGCCGATGCCGCCCATACAGGCAGCGGTTCCAGCCTGATTTACCGCTCGGATACAGGCGCCTATAAGCTGGTCGGGCCCAATGCCCGTATCGATGGGCCGGATGGTAGTGCCACCGCCAAAACAGAAATCGAGTTTCTGCGCCAGGAAGGCCAGGTATTTTTGCAAGACAAGGCAGAGATCAAGCTAACGGATGGCCGCCAGCTAAAGGGCAATAGCCTGCAGCTATTTCTGGATACGCAAAGCAATATCGAGCGTATTGAAGCCCGCGGCGAGGTACAGGTAAGTCAGGCTTCTGGCAGTACGGCTACCGCAGACAGGCTGGATTATGACAGGCGGAGTGATAAAGCTATTTTGCTGGGCAATGTCACGGTCATTGATGGCAGCAATTATCTTTCCGGGGACAAGGCAGAAATTGATTTCAAAACAGGGATTAGCAAGATGCTGTCTGCCGAGACAGGCGGGCGGGTATCTGGCCGTTTTACAGGGCCCAAACAATAGGCTATGATGGGGTACGCGAAAAAGGCTTGGCAATCGGCAATTATCAGGCTAATTCCGGCCATCATAAACAAACCGCAAACAGAAAAAAACCTTTCACGCTAATGGATAATGCGCAAACAAACCCATCTGATCAGCTTCGGCTGGTAAAAGAAAATCGCGGCTTGCAGGCGCGGGGCATCGGCAAATATTTTGGCCAAAAACGGGTGGTTCGCAATATCTCTATCGGTGTGCGGCGCGGTGAGGCGGTCGGCCTGCTAGGCCCCAATGGCGCCGGCAAAACAACCACTTTTTATATGCTATCCGGTCTTATCCCTTGTGATGAGGGGGCGATTTATATGGATGGTATGGATGTTACCGACACCCCGTTATTTCAGCGCGCCCGAATGGGGGTGGGCTATTTGCCCCAGGAATCCAGTATTTTTCGCGGGCTGACGGTTGAGAAAAATATTTTATCTGTTCTGGAAATTACCGAAAAAAATCTGGATATGCGCGATGCGATGCTCGAAGAGCTGATGGCGGAATTTGGTATTGGCCATCTACGCAACACGCCGGCGGTTAATCTGTCTGGGGGGGAGCGCAGACGCCTTGAGATTGCCAGAGCCCTGGCTGCCCGTCCGGCCTTTTTGCTATTGGATGAGCCGCTGGCCGGGATTGACCCGATCGCGGTGGCCGATATTCGCGATTTGATCTCGCAGCTTAAAGGGCATGGGCTGGGGGTTCTTATTACCGATCATAATGTGCGCGAAATGCTGGATATTGTTGATCGCGCCTATATTATTCATGACGGGTCGGTGATGATGGAAGGCACCCCTTCGGAAGTGGTCGGCCATGCCGGTGTTCGCCAGGTCTATCTGGGCGACCGTTTTTCCATCTAGGAATTTTATCTAAAAATTTTTACGGAGAGATATTTCGCCCAGAAATATTTCACATAGAGATATCTCGCAAAAAGATATTTTATGCAGGGATATTTTATGTAGAGATATTTTTTTTAAGGTGTTTGGTGGAGCCAATCGGGATCGAACCGACGACCTCTACAATGCCATTGTAGCGCTCTCCCAGCTGAGCTATGGCCCCTTTGCCAAACAATTCAGGTTTTTACTTACACAAGCCATGGCAAGGATGCAAGAAAAATCCCGTTGTGGCAGTCATCTTTGCCCTTGCTATTTAGCGATCCGCATCATCCTCGTCATCATCATCGCCGATAACCTCATCATCATCGAGAGGGTCATCCTCTTCCAATGCATCTATCAGCTCGACACCGGTTTCATTTTCATCATCCTCATCATCGGATAAAGAAATGATAGGGGCATCTTCTGTTGGCAATACATCCTCATCATCTTCAAAATCATCTTCGTCTGATTCGGACACGATATCTTCATCATCTGTATCATCTGTGTCTTTAGTTGCCGCTTTTTCCTCTGCTTTGGCGCTGCCACGCCCACGCCGGCTTTTCAACAGGCTTTCAGGGTCAAACTCTGTATTACAGGAGGGGCAAATAATCGGCTTTTTGTTCAAATCATAGAATTTTATGCCGCATGATGTGCATCTTTGCTTATGACCCAATTCCGCTTTTGCCATCTTCATCATCCTTGAAAAAAATCTGGTTGCGAGCGATTAAACGCAAAACTCAGCCGCTGTCAAAAGATTTATACGGGCAAAAGCAAATTTATCAATATATCTTATGGTATATTTTACTCTTTTTGCCCTGATTTTTGGCAAAACAGGTCGAAATATTCCCTTGATGGCCTCTAATTTTTAAAAAACCTGTTTGCTGATTTGCGAAAAGCCCAAAGACGTAGTAAGAGAGCGAGCTTAAAACAGAAACAAAAAAACATATCCCTGCCCAAATCCTGTATGGGAGGATGGCAAAGCTGAATTCTCATAAAATTATGACAGACCCAATGAAAACGCTCACATCCTCTGCCATCTCCGGCCTTTCTGGCGAGATCAAGGTACCAGGCGATAAATCTATCTCGCATCGCTCGCTTATTCTGGGCGGAATGGCGATTGGCCGGACAAAGGTTTCAGGCCTTCTGGCGGGCGCAGATGTGCTTTCCACTCTGGAGGCGGTGCGCGCCCTTGGTGTGGATATTACCCGCGATGATGCAGATAACATTATTGTTGACGGGGTAGGAACAGGCGGTTTTATCTCGCCACAGGACGCGCTGGATCTCGGCAATGCCGGAACAGGCGTTCGCTTGCTGATGGGGGCGGTTGCTGGCCAGCCTGTATCTGCTATTTTTACCGGCGATGCCTCGCTCAGCAAACGGCCGATGAAGCGCATTACCGACCCGCTTTGCCAGATGGGCGCCCAAATTGCCTATGACCCGGCTGGTGCTGAAAAAGGCTTTCTGCCGGTTACCATTACCGGGGCACAGCCGCCCTTGCCTATTAGATATGAAATGCCTGTGGCCTCTGCCCAGATAAAATCGGCTATTTTATTTGCCGCGTTGAATGCCCGCGGCCAGACCATTATTACCGAGCCGCACCTGTCGCGTGATCATAGCGAGGCGATGCTGCGCCATTTCGGGGTGACCCTGGAACGCGAAATGCTGGCAGATGGCCGCCATAGAATCACCCTCGAAGGCGAGGCAGAATTACACGCAAAAGATATTATTGTGCCGCGTGACCCTTCTTCTGCTGCCTTTGCGATGGTGGCCACACTGATTACAAAAGACAGCCATATCACCCTGCCAGGCATCAGTTTGAACCCGCAACGCACGGGCCTTATCATCACCTTGCAGGAAATGGGCGGAAATATCGAGATAGTAAATGAGCGTATCGAAGGCGGCGAGGCGGTCGGCGACATTATTGTTCAGTCCAGCCAGCTAAAGGGTATAGCTGTTCCTGCAACGCGCTCGGCCTCGATGATAGATGAATATCCCATCCTTTCGGTTGCGGCCGCCTGTGCAGAAGGCGAGACCTATATGCCGGGCGTGGCAGAATTACGGGTAAAGGAAACAGATCGCATATCGGTCATGGCAGAAGGGCTAAAGGCCTGCGGTGTAGAGGTATCTGAAACACCCGATACGATGCGGGTTACCGGCGCTGGCATGATTTCGGGCGGGGCGCGACTGGCCTCGCAACATGACCATCGGATCGCCATGTCATTTTTAGTGCTGGGAATGGTTGCACAAAACCCCATTACTATGCTAGATGTGGCGACCATTTCAACCAGTTTCCCTGATTTTGCCAATATTATGAACAAGGCTGGCGCACAATTAGAAGAGGGCATCACGCAAGCGTGAAGACTCTGAAATCGTTTTATACCTTATATTAAA
>JAURQT010000028.1 GCA_030835985.1 Alphaproteobacteria bacterium | reverse complement strand
TGCCATGATGAACGCTATTGATCCATCTATCATCAAGGATGAAGAAATTCGTAAACAGGCGGTGTGGCTAATTGATGGCTATAGCCCGACAGATGCGGCGCGCGGTGTTTTTGCGGCTGCTCAGGCGAATACCATTCCATATCCGATGCTACCTTTCATGGGTCTGTTGCATACTGCGCTTGGTAATGAGCTGGCTGATTTCATGCAAGGCAAGGAATCTGCAGAACAAGCCCTTGCTGACGTGGAAGCAGCCTATATCGCGGCGGCCAAAGAAAAAGGCTTCCTGTAGGATTGAAAATATTTCGGGAAGGGGGTCTATACCCTCTTCCCGAATATTGCTGTACATAAGCTGCTATGAAACATTCCACTTTTTTCTGGTTTTTTCTGCCGACCGGCCTTGCAATGTTGCTGTTTATTTTGCTGCCGCTGATATCAGTTATCCTGCAATCTGTGCATACACCGCATGAAGCTGTGCTGGTCACAGTCGAAAATTGCGGACCATTTGGCTGTAAAAAAGAAACCACGATTGATCAGGATGCAACACGAATATTGCGCGAGGCAGAACCGCTAGGTAGATTTGTCGGTTTTGATATTTATTTTGATCGCGCCCATCTGGCTGTTGCCGAAGTCAGGCAGGCTTGGATTTCTTCTGAAAGCTGGGGTGTGTTTTTTGACAATTTAGGCAATTTGCCATTTTACCGTGCTATGGCCTTTACCCTGACCTTTACCTTTACGGTAACACCTATTTTGATTGTGTTTGGCCTGATGATCGCGCTTGGCGTAAATGCGATAAGCGAGAAAATCAAAGGTCTAGTTATTTTTGTGTCCTTGTTACCAATGATTGTTACGCCGCTTATTGGCTCGCTGATATTATTCTGGATGATAGATAGTCGGGGGATATTGGGCAATGCTATTCAGTGGCTGGCCGCAGACCCGGATTTATCTTTAAAGGCCTCAACTGGCCTGACATGGGTAATGCTGATTGTTTATGGTGTTTGGCATTCTGCCCCTTTTGCCTTTGTGGTTTTTTATGCCGGATTACAGACCTTGCCGATGGATCAGATTGAATCGGCGCGGATTGACGGGGCAAGCCGCTGGGAACAGGTTCGCTATGTAATTATCCCCCATCTGATGCCATTAATTACCTTTGTTGCCCTTATTCAGCTAATGGATAATTTCCGTGTTTTCGAACCTATTGTCGGTTTCAATGCGGCGGCGCATGCGACCTCTCTTAGCTGGATTATTTTTAATGATCTGGGAGGGGAAACACGCCAGCTTTCTGCAGCAGCTACTTCATCCATGTTAACCATTTTTGGGGTGGCTATTCTGCTCTCGCCTGTATTGTGGCGTACCTGGCAGGATTTTAAGGGGAAGTCGTGATGAGCAGTGTTGCAAACCGCTATCCTGTGCATCTAAAAGTGCTGATCTATGGATTTATCATTCTCTGGGTCATCATGGCCGCCTTTCCATTTTTTTGGACGCTGTGGGGTTCGTTCAAGGTCGAACTTGATTTCTTTTCCATTGCTGACTGGACAAATGCACTAACAGGCAGGAACACCTTTGATACTTACGGCTCGTCTTTTACCGACACAGGGTATAAAGGGGCATGGATTCAGGAAGAATTCTGGCGGGCGGCGATTAATACATCCATTGTCTGTTTCTTCGTTGTCTGTACCTCGTTAACCATCGGCACTTTGGGCGGATATGCCCTGTCTCGTTCTGGCTATCGATATACATTCTGGCTTCTGATTACAGCGCTGATTTTCAGGGCAATGCCCCCAATTACGCTGGTATCTGGATATCTGCTTCCCTTCTTTGAGTGGAATTTGTGGGGGATTTTGCCAACGACCATCATTGTACTGGTAGCAATTAACCAGCCTTTTACCTTATGGATGCTGCATTCTTTCTTTCAGAGCATTCCAAAAGAGCTGGACGAAAGCGCAAAGGTTGATGGCTGTACCCAGTTTCAAGCCTTCCGGTATGTAATTATTCCTGTGATGTGGCCAGGCGTAATCACCACAGGGCTGTTTTCCTTTTTGCTGGCATATAATGATTTTGCGGTCACCTCTATGCTGCTTTCAGATGAGAATCGCACGATGGTGCCAAAAATCGCCGCTTTCCTCGGAACAACCTACACCGAAGGTAATGTAATGTTTGCGGTTGCCGCTGTTGTCTCTGCGACCGCGCCATTATTTGTATTGGTGATGTTTTTCCAGCGCCGGATTGTATCTGGTCTGACAGCCGGTGCGGTGAAAGGATAGGCCTATGTCAAGAGGAGCTCGTCCAGAACAGGCAGTGCTAAGCCGCAATACAGATATGTCCAGAACTGATGAGACGCGCCGCGTCATTGAAGGTATGGTTGATGGGCTAAATGACCACAGGATAGATGATATAGGGGCATTTTTTACGGATAATTTCAGATGGATGGGCAATCAGGGCTGTGGCACAAAACAGGGTCTGCGCGCATTTCAGGATAACTGGCAACGCCCCTTTCAGGCCGCCTTTTCAGACAAGGTATGTATTGATGAGGCGCGGTTATATATGGGGGAATGGGCGGCGGCCTTTGGCAGGCAAGAAGCTGTGCATAGTGGCGAATTTATGGGAGTTCCGCCATCAGGCAAAAAGGTTGAAATCCGCTATATGGATTTCTGGAAAGTGGTTGACGGCAAGATTGTTGATAACTGGGTGATGGTCGATTTCCCGCATGTTCTGGCACAGCTGGGGATAGACTGCTTTAACGGTGAAGGCTGGGAAGTATTTGATGAGGGGCGTAAATCCCCACCCCGCCCTGACAGAGGTACAAGATGAGTACTATTCACCACACCAACAAGCAATCTATAAAGGCGCTTAGCAAAACGCTTTATGATGGGGACAGGCAGGCTGTGCAGGCTACACTTGGAAATCTCCTGATGCCGGAGGCTGTTTGTCACTTTAGCCATCCGCTTGGCGATGTGACAGGCGCTGGGTTATATGAAGAGATATTTGTGCCGATTTTTTCTGCCTTTCCAGATTTGGAACGCCGCGATGTTATCTGCATATCCGGGTCTGATCAGGAAGGCCAGGACTGGGTTGGGTGTGCAGGACATTATGCTGGCCGGTTTATGGCGCCGTTTTTTGGTATTCCGCCAACCGGCCATATTGCCGATATACGGTTTCATGAATATTATCGCTTTGTTGATGCCCAGATTGTTGAAATTCAGGCGATATGGGATCTGCCCGGACTTATGATGCAGGCAGGTGTCTGGCCGATGGCGCCATCGCTCGGGCGTGACGGCTATGTGCCAGGTCCTGCCAGTCAGGATGGTCTGGCTCAGGCTGGTTTTGAGACAGCAAAAACAGCCGCAAATCTTCAGCATGTTCTGGATATGCTGGAATCTATGCAACGCTATCCATCACAAGGCGGTGCCGACATTATGGAGCTGGATAAGTTTTGGCATCCGCATTTTAACTGGTATGGTCCTTCGGGTATTGGCAGTTGTCGCGGTGTTGACGGGTTTCGAACATGGCATCAGACACCGTTTCTGAATGCCATGCCGGATAGA
>JAURQT010000027.1 GCA_030835985.1 Alphaproteobacteria bacterium | reverse complement strand
TCACAGCTTTCAGAGGGTGACATTAAAGCTAATTGATATCCACGTTGATGCATTTCTTTTGCAACTGCAGCGCCCATCCCGCGCCCGCCACCAATGGTTAGGCATATTTTTTTCGCAGTCATTTTCTGCCTCCTTTCTGCTTTGTCAAAATTAGAGCAAATTCAGCCCGCAATCTATGGCGATATTCTGTCCGGTAATCATGGCAGCTTGTTCGGATAGCAAAAATTGCACAAGTCCGGCTACCTCCTCTGGTTCAGCCAGCCGCCCCAAAGGTAGTTTAGCGGCAAGATCCTGCCATTCTTGTTCGCTAAAGGCAGATTTCTGACTGTCTTTTCGGGTGTAGCCTGGTGAAATGATATTGGCAGTGGCCTGACTCTTTCGGCATTGCCTGGCCGCTTCCATCGTAAAGCTTTCTAGGGCACTTTTTGCCGCTGCAGTGATGGTGAAGACGGTATCATTCACCCCGATAGCTGTATTTACAAATGAAGAAATCGCCACAATACGCCCGCACTGGCTGTTTTGAATATCCTGAATAAAGGCCTTAATGAGCAGAGCCGGACTTTCGGCCATCACGGCCAATGCAGTGCCAAGCTTTTCATTGGTTAGCTGGTTGAAATCCCCTTTATCTGCATAGCCGGCATTTAAAACCAACTGGTCAATATGGCCTGCCCTGCCTTTTATTTCGGCAATCATTTCTGCCAGCCTGTCGGGGCGGTTGAAATTATTGGTATAGCAGTAAATTTCAACTCCACTTTGGGTGCGCAACTCTTGGGCAAGACATTCTAATTTTTCCTGATTGTTACCTGTATGTAAAAATAGCACATGATTGCAACTGGCTAGTTTTCTGGCACAGGCTGCCCCGATGCCACTGGCTGCACCTGTAATCAGAATATGCAATTTATCTGCTTTATTCATGATTGAGAATCTATCAAATCTTGCATCATGGCTGCTTCTTCATGGCTTAAATCTGTCAGAGGTGGGCGAACAGGTCCTGTATTAAAGCCCCGCAAACCAACTCCGCATTTGATGGCCGATACCGCATAGCCTTTTTTGCGGTCACGAATTTTTGCAAACGGATAATAAAAGGATTGTAATAGCTGGTCGCAAACCCTGTCATCACCTGCCATAAAGGCGTGATAAAATTTTAGTGCTGTTTCGGGAACAAAATTAAACACAGCAGAAGAATAAGTATCCACTCCGGTGCCGCGATAGGCCTGTGCGAACAGCTCATGGGTTGGCATACCCCCTATATAGGCAAGACGCGAACCATTTTGCAGGGTGATTTTCTTAACCATTTCGATATTGCCTGTGCCGTCTTTAAAACCGATCAGATTTGGGCAATCCTCACATAGGCGCAAAAGCATCTTGTCGGTGATCATACTTAAACCTCGATTATACACAATCACCGCCAAATCAGTTGACTGGCAGACTGCCCGGATATGGGCTTCAATGCCCTCTGGGGCAGCTGCGATCAAATAATGCGGCAACAGTAAAATACCATCAGCACCAGCCTGTTTAATCTCTGCAGCCATTTCTATCGCCATTTTGGTCCCATACCCGCATCCGGCAATGATAGCAGAATGCGGTTGCTGGGTACGGGTAAGGCGCACGATTTGCGCCACTTCTAAAGGGGTAAGAGAAAAAAGCTCACCCGTTCCGCCTGCCACGATTAGCCCGGCCACTTCATATTCTGCCAGCCATTCCAAATGCTTGCAAAAGCTGGCTTCATTTATCGTATTTTCTGGCGTGAAAGGTGTAACAGGAAAACTCAGTAATCCAGATTTAATAACATCGCGCAATTCAATAGCAGAATACATCGTGTTAGACTCTCATATATGTCAAAAGTTTGTTCAAAGTTTCAGAAGCTTAAGCATAAATTTATTGTAAGATGGATTTTTCTATAATCAAATAATTAGAAGCTTTTAATATCAGCCTTACTTTGAAAAGAGTTTACATCTCAAAGGAGCTTTGATTGGCAAAAGACAGTTTTCTTGTAACCGGGTGCAGCTCTGGTATTGGTTTGGCTATCACGCAAGATTTGCTAGCAAAAAATTATAAGGTATATGGACTGGCTCGCCATACCCCTCCGCTTTCCCATCCTAATTTTAAGTTCTGTAAGGCCGATTTAATGCAATTTGCTAATATCAAGGCGGCCACAAAGTCGATAGGCCAGATAAACGGGTTTATTCATGCAGCAGGCCAACTGAAAACAGCCCCTTTGCAGGCGTTAAATCTTGAAGAAGGTAAAGCAATGTGGCAGCTGCACCTTCAGGCCGCAGCCGAACTCTGCTACCTGCTTTCAGAAAAGATTTACGATGGCGGGCGTATTATTTTTATAGGTAGCCGGGTAGCAAAAGGTGCCCCGAAACGCGCTTTATATGCAGCCTCAAAATCAGGCCTAACCGGTTTGGCTCGTTCTATTGCAGCAGAGCTGGCAAGCCGTAAAATTACAGTAAATATAGTTGCACCTGGTGCAACAGACACGCCCATGCTCAGCGATCCTGGCCGCACTTCTTCTAAGCCTAAAATGCCACCTTTTGGTCGTTTTATACAGCCAGAGGAGGTGGCTAGCTTGGTAGGTTTTCTGATTTCTGATGCTGGGGCGTCAATTACCGGTCAGGAAATAGTCATATGTGGCGGGGCATCCTTGTAAATTAAAGGGTGACAATATCTGCTGGGTTTAATGGCTGACCCTCTGCAAACAGGCGCATATTTTCTGACCAATGGGTTACCAGGCGGGCCAGATTATCGGCTGTGCCACCTCCGCAATGGGTGGTTAAAACAGTATTGGGAGCTTGGCGAATAACCGCATCTTGGGCCAAAGGTTCAGATGAAAAAACATCTAATCCTGCCGACGCTAAATGGCCAGAATGCAAGGCTGTGCTCAAGGCGGCTTCATCAATAAGTCCGCCGCGTGAGGTATTGATAATCACTGCATTTTTACGCATTTCTGCCAGACGGGCTGCATCAAATAAATGGCGCGTCTCTGGGCTCAGGGGAAGGTGCAGGCTGATGATATCCACTTTCTTTACCAATTCATCAAGAGGCAAAAAAGTTGCAGGATGGTCTATGCGGCCCTTTCGCTGTGTATAGAATACTTCACAATCAAATCCGGTCAGCCGTTTGGCGACAAGCTGGCCAATTGCCCCAAATCCAACCAGCCCTACCCGTGCCCCTGTTAAATCGCGCCCGATATCATATAAATTGGGCTCTAGCCACAGACCTTGGCGAATACGGGCGTCTGCTACACAAATTCGCCGCCGGCACGCCAACATCAGACCAATGGTTAAATCTGCAACAGAAGGGGCATTGCGCCCTGGACTACGGGCGATGATGATGCCTCGTTTTTGCGCCTCAGCTATGGGAATTCCGTCTGTGCCGGTGCCCCATTGATGGATGATTTTCAGCTTGGGCATATTCTCTAACCATTGCGGCTGGATTTTAATGGCTCGGACCACAACCGCTTCTGCCTCATCTAAAACGGCCATTAAACTTGTCTGTGAGGAATCTTTTGGAAAGATGAGGTTAAGCTTATTACCAGCTAATGTGCGTATTTTTTCCTGCATTTCAGGGTTAAAGGATTCCAGTAACACAACATTAAAGGGGCGCATGATAGGGGCTTTCTTCATCTATAAATCGGCAGGCAATGGTTTAAAAGACAGGGGTGATTAGCGGGTTTCCGGCATAGAACGCATCCAGATTCTCAAGCACCAGTTCAGACATACGAGCCCGTGTTTCGAGCGTTCCAGAGGCGTGATGGGGATATAAGGTCACCCTTTCCAGGGCAATCATTTCTGGATTTGGGCTGGGTTCATTTTTATATACATCTAATGCAGCGTGGCCTAATTTTTCTGTTTTTAGTGCTGTGATTAGTGCAGTTTCATCTAAAACACTTCCGCGAGAAAGATTGACCAGAATGCCGGATGACCCCAGCTTTTCCATGATGTCCTGATTGATCAGATTTTCGGTTTCCTGTCCGCCTGGAACCACAACGACCAAAATGTCTGCCCAAAGGGAAATATCAGCCAAATCAGAAAAATAATGATGTTCGCTAGTCGGGTTCTTTGAACGGCTATGATAGGCGATGTTCAATCCAAAAACAGATGCTCTTTTGGCAATTGCCTGGCCAATTTTTCCAAACCCAACTATCCCCAGATGCTTGCCTTTCAAGCTAGACTGAAGCGGAAACATACCTTTTTCTGCCCATATTTGGGAGGCTACATAATC
>JAURQT010000026.1 GCA_030835985.1 Alphaproteobacteria bacterium | reverse complement strand
GGGCGCGCGCCTCTACCGGGCTATCAATCACTATCATCGGGCTGGCCGTCATTTCGCGCCACAGGGCTGTAGGCAGCTGCAGATTGCCAATGCGCGAGCTTTCTGATTCCACATAAACAGGCCGCGATTTATCCAGTTGGCGCACGGCATCAATCAAACAGCTTTCAAAATGGCGCTGCGAGGGCTGCGGGCTATCTGGCCAGCGCCCCAATAAAGAGCCGCGATGACGGGCAAGGGCTTCAAGATCGATTATCTGGCCGCCCTGTTTTTTAATTTCTGCCAGAATATCTGTCTTGGCAGAGCCGGTACGCCCGGCAATAATAACAAGGGACAGGCCGGAAAAATCGGCCTTTAGCCCATCCAGAATATCGCGGCGATAGGCCTTATAGCCGCCTTCCAGCAAGTGACAACGCCAGCCTATCTCGCTTAATATATGGGCAAAGGCACGCGAGCGCTGGCCGCCCCGCCAGCAATGAATAAGGGGGCTGAAATCGGCGGGCAAATCCTGTAATTTGGTCTCGATATGGCGGGCGATATTTTGCGATACCAGTACCGCGCCGCGCTTGCGGGCCACAAAGGGTGAGCTTTGTTTGTATAGCGTGCCAATTTCGATACGTTCTGCATCGGACAAAACCTGCATATTTACCGCCCCGACAATATGATCTTGTGCAAATTCCATTGGTGCGCGGACATCTATCACCATATCATAGGTCTCTGGATGCCAGTTTTTTGTTATGATAATGGGCGCGCTCATCTAACTATCGGCCTTATCTGTTTTTATAAGGGTGATGCCAGCGTGGTTATGGGTCAGCTGGCCGATTGTCGCTGCCTGTTTATAGCCTGCCTTGCGCAATTTTCTACATATTTCCTCTGCCTTTTGCCGGGGAAGGGCGGCCGTATCCCGCCAGAGGTTTGCGGATCAAACAACAGATCAATTGTGGGACGCGCCCCATCGCCCAGCATGGCCGCCACATTCAGGGCTATATTTCCGGCATTATGCGGATAAAGGCTGGAAGATATCCCTTTGCCAGAAAGCGTGGCTGCGCCTTTGATAAGCGGTATCCTGTCCAGTGATAGTGCCATGCCGGAAAAGCCCGCTCTTTGCATCAAATTCAGGCCATGACGGGCCAGCCCAAAGCCGGTAACATCTGTCATTTGGGCGAAAGGCGCATGGGTGGTAATAAGTTCGGCTGCCCCGGCATTGGAAGATAACATTACCTCTATCGCTGCCTCATAGCTGGCGGCCGGGCAAAGTCCGCGCATTTCTGCTGCCAGAATAACGCCTATCCCTATCGGCTTGGTCAGGATAAGCGCGATATCCGCATCCTCCGGCAAGGGCGGGGCGGGCAAATTGTCAGGCACCCCTGTCACCGCAAAGCCCAGCATGGCTTCCGGTGCAACGGTGGTATGTCCGCCTATCAACCTGGTTTTATGGGCTGCCAGCTCTTCTAATGCGCCGCACAGCATCAGCGTTAAGTCTGATTTTTGCATTTCCGGGCGTGTGCGTTGCACGCTAACCAATGCCAGAGCGGCCAGAGGCTTGCCGCCTGCCACAAAGATATCGCTCAAGGCATGAAGGGTGGCTATTCGGCCAAAAAGATAGGCATCCGATATATGCTGGGACAGGAAATCTACCGATTGGCTGAGGCTAGCATTTTCTGCGCCCTCTTGCAGCAATTCCCGGGGCAGGCGGATAGTGCCACTGTCAAGGGTGATGCCGGAAGGCGGCAGATAGCCCGGATCTGCACCCTTATCGCGTGCCATCTGACAGGCAGCTGTCAGCGCCTCTGATAATATATCTGCCCCTGCCTTTGCCCCGCAGCCGCTGCATTCAAAGCCATCTTTTTTGATGGTATCACTTAGCGTGCGTGCCAAGGCTGGCAAGGGGGAGGCCAGGCTTTTCATTTCCGGCAATTGATTGAATTTTTGAATAAATCTTCTATCTATCCAGTTTTTCAGATGCCACCATAGCGCCCCTCTGGCAACAAACCGGCCGCGAATAGCCAGCGCGTTTTTGCCCCCAAGCCCGATTAACGCCAGATAACGCGATTGCGGGCGAAAGGATTTCAACGGGGAGGCGTGTATAAAGCGACGCAGATTATCCGCCAGATAGGGCCCGGCACGTACCGCAAATACCCCGGCCTTTTCCCGCTTTTCACCGCATATACTGGCAATATCCCCGGCGGCAAAGACATTGTCATATTCCATCAGCTGCAAGGTCGGGCGCACCTGAATATAGCCATCCTCGCAATGGGCAATGGCCAACCTCTTTACCCAGTCAGCCGGACGGGCAGCGGTAACCACAAATATATGACGGGCAGGGATGTCATCGCCTTTTTCCAATATCACCCCATCTTGTTTCAGGGACTGAACAGACGCGCCCAGATGCAGGGCAATATCATTATCCAACAGGGCGCGTGCCATAATCCGCGAGGCTTTCTCAGGGGCGGTTGGCAATAACCGTTTGGAGCGGCTAAACAGGTGACAGATAAAGGGTTTATCTGCCAGCTGATAATGATGGGTAAGCGAGATAGCCAGCTCGCATCCCGCTGCCCCGCCGCCAATCACCGCGATATCGCCTGTTAAGGCCGATACGGGCGGCATTTTTTCCAGAAAATGGGAAATGGGCTTTACCGTGATGCCATACGCGCCTGTCCCTGGAATGGATTCTGCATCCGGCACGGCCCCGCTATTCAGCGACAACACATCATAATACAGGTTTAAGTCGCCTTCTAAGACAATGTTTTGATTGACAAAGTCTATATCTGTTACCGCGTTTTTAATCAGGCGCGCACCGGCAAATCTGGCCAGTTTCAGCAGGTCAATATGCATATCTTCTACGCTGTGATGGCCTTCAACATGGCCGGGCAACATGCCGGAATAGGGCGCCATCAACACATCTGTCACCAGGGTCAGGCGCACCCCGTCCAGCGGTTTCATCCCAAAGGATTTCAACACCGCAATTTGGGCATGACCGCCGCCTATTAGCACCAGATCGATGATATCTGCTGGCATCTGCTTCATCAGATTTTACGCCTTTGCCAAAAGCGCAACCAGTCAGGCGGCACTATATCAGCTATCAGAATAGCGGCAAAAATCATCACACATCCCGATATCGCAGCATAGGAAAGGGTCTGGGATAAAAACAGCCAGCCGGAAATAGCCGCAAATACAGACTCCAATGAGAGGATAAAGGCAGCGATAGTTGCGCTGGCATAGCCCTGGGCAACCATTTGCAGGGTATAGGCGATACCAACCGAAAACAGCCCGGCATAAATTAATTCAGGCATAACCGGCAGAAAATCGGCAAATTCGGGCGTTTCTATGGTCAGGATTGGCGGCAGGGAAAACACCACACATAACACAGATTGCAAAAAGGCAAATTGAAAAGGGGTCTTTATTTTCTTCGTCACCAATCCGATAAGCACAATATGGCCTGCCCAGAATAACGCCCCGACGGTCACCAGAAAATCGCCCCACTGGCTGAGCAGGCTGGTCGAGCCGGACAACATCCATGAGCCGCCAATACACAAACCCAGCGCCAGCCAAATCCGGCCAGAAATGGGGGCGCGGTAAATCAGCCATATCAATAACGGGACAGCTGGCACATATAAAGTAGTTAAAAAGGCCGCATTCGCTACAAGCGTATATTGCAGGGCGGTTTGTTGCAGGCTGATGCCGCCAAACATCATCACGCCCAGCCCGATGGCTTGCATCCCTAATAGCCTGTCGCGCAGCATTTCCTGCCAAAGAGAGGTTGTGCGTGCCTCAAAAAGGGCAAAGGGCAGAACCGCTACCGCCCCGATAAGATACCGCGCCCCGGTAAAGCCAAAAGGCCCGATGGTTTCCATGCCGGTTGTTTGCGCGATAAAGGTTGTTCCCCAAATCAGCGCCGCGACAAGCATTAATAAATGGGCGGTATGGCGCGACATCTTCCTCTTTTTTCTATTCTGCAAATGGTTTGAATTACAAGCTCGCTGCCCCTTTATAGGGGTATTTACGCCTTACATAAAGGGGGGGGGCGGGACTTTAAGATTTATGTGGACGCCGCCGCAGACCTTTAATCGTCTTGGCAATAAATAGCGAAGTGCGCGGAATATAAATATACGGGCGCAACGGTATATCCAGCGGGCGAATACGCGCCCGATAGGCGGTATAGCCCAGCAACATAACATGCAGAACCGCAAAATAGGTAAACATGGAATTGGGCCCGAAATGTTCAATCAGATAGCTGGCAATCACAGGCGAGATTATCGCCCCAACCCCGAACAAAAAAATCAGGGACGCACTTAACATCGTCATATCCTGTTCTTTTGTCTGGTTATTTGCATGAATAGCAGAAAGCGAATAAAGCGGCATAGTGGTCAGCCCAAAGATAAAGACCAGAATAAAAATAGTTTTAATCCCGAAAATGGTTTCCGCTTCAATCAGGGTAAAGGCCACACAAATAAAAATCGTGGCCATACTGAGCGAGCCGATTAATTGGCGCGGGGTGGCCCGTTCAGCCAGATACGCTATGGGCATTTGAATAATCATGCCGGCAATCAGGGGCAGGCTGAGGAATATCCCGATTTGGGTCGGGGTAAAGGCCAGCTCATAGGCAAAAAGAGGGCCTATCATCCGCAAAGCAGAGCCCGTTGCCCCAACCGTTAATACGCCCAATGCTGCCAGAGGCGATATCTGAAAGGCAAAAAACACATTTATTTTTTGCGTTTCGGGCATGGCCGGTTGCACCGATTTGGTCAGGCCAAGCGGCAACAGGGATAAACAAACCAGAATAGCCAGCATGGTATAGGACAGGAAATAGGCCGGAACCAGCACAGATATCATCGCTTGTGCCACCAGCGCGCCGGTCATATCAATGATGCGGTAAATGCCGAAAAATCGGCCTCTATTGCTGTTGGTCAGTTTGGCATTTAACCAGCTTTCCACCGATGTATAGCTGGTGGCAATCGCAATACCGGTTATTATCCGAAAAATACACCATGCCCAGAAATAGGTCACAACAGGGTGCAGCAAAATAGCCACAATGGAAAGGGCGGCTGTTACGCAATAGGCACGGGCATGACCCACACGTTTCACCAGCAGGGGCGAGCCAAGGCAACCGATTAAAAAGCCCAGAAAATGCGAGCCGCCAATCACCCCTATCTCGGTATTGGAAAACCCCAATTCAATTGCCGAGAGGGTATCCAGAGGGCCAAGGGCGGTGGTTCCCATCTGCATCAGCATGATGGTGAATAATAATGCTGAAATGGACAGCAAAGTTTTCATGAAAGCCGGCCAGGGGTGGGTAAAAGCAAATCTATATTATTTTCACCACGCGCCAATTTAGCTTAAAGGTCAACCCGAAAAACACTGCCCCTGATTGCGCTAAAGGAAAAGAGCGGCTAAGAGATAGCCTATGAGTGTAAAACCTTTTTTAAAATGGGTCGGCGGCAAACGCCAGCTTCTGGATAAAATCAGCCCGCTAATTCCGGCAGATTATCAGCGTTATATTGAACCTTTTGCCGGGGGAGGGGCGGTGTTTTTCAGCCTTTCTTGCCAGTTGCAGCGCACAAAAACTCCGGCCTGGCTGAACGATATCAATCCAGAATTAATCAATGCCTATTGTATGGTACGCGATGCCCCGCAAGCCTTGCTGGAAGATTTAAAAACCCATATTTATGACAAGGATTATTTTCTGGCCATTCGCGGGCTGGATCGCACCCCCGATGGGCTGGCCAGCCTTAGCCCATTGAAAAGAGCCAGCCGCTTTATTTATTTAAACCGCACAGCCTTTAACGGGCTGTACCGGGTAAATGCGCGCGGCCAGTTTAATGTCCCCTTCGGCCGATATAAAAACCCGCTTATCGCCGATATCAGAACGATACTGGCCTGTTCTGCTGCCTTGCAGAATGTCCAGCTAGGCTGTGCCAGCTTTACCGAGATATTATGCAAGGCCGGGGCAGGGGATTTTGTCTATCTGGATCCGCCCTATATTCCGCTGAATGATACGTCCTATTTTACCAGCTATAGCCATGACGGGTTTGGCATTGCCGAGCAACAGGCATTAGCCGGCATGATAGCAGAAATGGCGGCACGGGGCGCGCGCTTTATCGCCTCAAACGCCTATGTCCCGGCGGTGGCAGAGCTTTATGACGGATTTAAAATTATCGAAGTAAAAGCCACCCGCGCAATAAATGCCGATAAAAATGGCCGGCAGGCAATATCAGAAGCCCTGATTACAAATCTGCTATAGACCCCCGGAAAATATAGATCCTTAGAAACTATGAACCCTAGAAATAGGTCACCAAAATCGCAAAAGCGCCCATCGAGCCGATAAGGGCCAGCCATAATTTTTTGCTGAAAAACATCAAGGCCAGCCCAAGGCCAAGACAGGCAAGGCGATAATCCAGCGGGGTGGTTGCCAATACCCCCATGGGATAGACCAGAATCCGCATCAATACCGCTGCCACCATCGCATAGGCCACGCCATTTACCCATTTCATCACCAGGCTTTCCGGGCGGATAAAATCAGACAGAATAAGCCCGGAAAAACGCCAGCCAAAAGTAGCAAGGGCAGCCAGAAAAATCGTCAGATAGGTTTCAAACAGGGTATATTCAGCCATCTGCGCCGCCCTGTTTGATAAAAAACGCTCTTAGCTGAAACAGGGCGATGGCCCCGCTGCCGCCAATAAAGCCGGACAGTAAAATCGCCCAGTCCCCTGCCTGGCCATAGATAAACGGGCATACCGCCCCGCCCAGAACCGCCGCCAGGCGATTACTGCTTTGCTGGGCATTCATCAATAATAACAGGATATAAATAGGAGTGATAAATATCACCAGCCGCAGAATTTCCGGTGCCATCCAATCATTCAAAAAATAGCCGAGGCTGGTACCTGTCATGCCAAAGGCAAAAATAGTCAGGGAAAAAGCCATATAATAGATACGTAAATCAGCCGGGCTATATTGATTTTGCTTGTAGCTGATTTGCGCCCAGCTGGTTATGGCCAGCAAATGCATCATCAATACCCGCTTCCACAAAGGCAGTCCGGAATCCTTAAGCCGCAAAATATCTGCCCCGGAAATCACCATCAGCATCATCCGCATATTTGCCAGAGCGGCCGCCACAAACATCAGGAATATAGACGCGCCGGTGGCATAGAGGCTGACAAAGGCAACCTGTCCTGGCATCCCCCAAACGCTAAAAGAGGTGAAAAACGTCATCCAGAAATCAAAGC
>JAURQT010000025.1 GCA_030835985.1 Alphaproteobacteria bacterium | reverse complement strand
TGGACGGGCAAGGTGGAATGGCTGTTTGCGCTGGCGGTGCTGCTGGATGATTTGGCCGCCGCTATCGCAACGGTGGTGTTTGTGGCCTTTATCTCGCTATTGGTGGACAGAAACTACACCGCCACACAATATGCGCTTCTGGCCTCTATCGGCACATTGGGGCGAACCTTGCTGGCGTCTTCTTCCGGGGCGTTGGTGGACTGGCTAAATGGCGACTGGGGGCTGTTTTTCATTATCACCGCGGTGATGGTAGGCCCGTCTCTGTTCCTGTTATGGTGGATGCGCGGCACGCTATCGGCTCTGGATAAGAATAGGGACAAGAATAAGAGCTAGATACTGGCCGGATTGTCCAGCAATTTTAAAAGCTGATCCGCACCGATATGGCGGGTCGGTTTGCCATCTGTTCTGCCGATACGGGCGATGGCCTCTTTCACAGGTTCAATTATGACCCGCCCGTGATAGGCATTGGCGTGAAGCAAATTCTGGTCGTCCACACATAGCCCGACATGCCCCTTCCAGAAGATAATATCGCCGCGCTGAAAATGCTGAAAGGCGTGTGCATTTGTTATGGCAGCTTTTTTCAAAAATTCTTGTTGCGGGCCACTATCGCGCGGGATGCGATACCCGGCCGACCCAAACGATAACTGGATAAGGGCAGAACAATCCAGCCCGGCAAAGCTGCGCCCACCCCATTTATAGGGCGCGCCGATAAACACCTCGGCACAGGCTGGCCAGTCTGTACCGGCATTTATCTGTCTGCTGGCCAGCACATGATGGGGCAGATAACCTGTTTCTATCGCGCCTGCCCGGCCATAAAGGGATATTTTTGCATAAGCCCCTTCTGTTGCTAATACAGATATTTTTGCGCCCATAGACAGGCTGGCAAGGGGGGCAGATTTCACATCCGGCTCAGCGGTTACGATACAGGACGCTGTGCGGATAGCCTGTATTGTTCCGGTCATTTTTTCCGGTTTGGCACACAGGCTGGCCGCTTTTATCCAGCCCTGATAGTCATCTGTTGCCAGGGCTATCTTGACATAGCCGTGATGCTGGCGCGCGGCGGTAAGATCTACCTCCTCGCCCATTAGCGCTTCTGTTTGGGGGGCAGGGGCGGGCTGGTTTTCCCCTGGCGGTGCGCGGTAAATTGGCGCGGTTTCCACCATCACCATCGCGCGTTTTTGTGCCAGGGGGTTATGGCGTGCCCACCACGCCCCTGCATCAAAATTGGGACAGGTTTTATGGGTTTCCTGAATATCGCGGTGGCCAACCACTTTTGCCTTCGGATAGCGGCCTGACCAGTCCAGCAACAAAGCTTCAAGGGCGGCAAACTGTTTTATGGTAAAATCATGGCGGCCGATAAGGCATACGCCCAGACTATCGTGATTGCGGCCTTTTACGTGTGCGCCCTGCCAATATTCCGGCCGGCCAGCATGGCATACCCCGTCACGGGTGATAATGGCATGATAGCCCGCCCCATCCCAGCCAAAGCCCAGATGCATGGCATGAATATCTGCTGCGCCCATCCCGTCCTGGTCAGGGGTGTCCGAGCAATGCACTACAAGATAGCGTATATCATCAGCCTGTAACATGCCTGCATCATGACGCGAAGCAGGCGATAGGCGCAAGGGCTTTTACCAGATTGCGGGGCTGAAATGATGGCGCGATTATTCCGGCCGCCGATATTGGTAGGTGCCCCCCTTGTGAGGCAGGATAAATTACGGTTAGACTAGCCTTGATAAAAATGACCAAGTTTGCCCGCATTATTCAAATCTGGAGGAAAGACCAAAGATGAAACCGTTTAGATTTCACCAGTTCGCGTATGGCAGTGATAATTATGGTGTGCTGATGCATGACCCGGAAACCGGCCAGACAGCCGCCATTGATGCAGGCGATGCGTCTGCCTATCAGGCCGCACTTGTCGAAACCGGCTGGCAGCTCAGTCATATTTTGCTGACCCACCATCATTGGGATCATACAGATGGGGTAAAAGAGCTGGCCGATGCCACAGGGGCAACTATCTATGGGCCGAAAGGGGATAAGGATGGTCATGCCCATGTTGCAAAAACACTGCAAGGAGGGGACAGGCTGGATTTTGGCGCTGCAACTATCGAAGTTATCGCAACGCCCGGCCATACGCTGGATATGCTGAATTACTACCTGTCAGAACAAAAGGTCTGTTTTACCGGCGATACGCTGTTTTCGCTGGGGTGCGGGCGTATTTTTGAAGGGGATGCAGCGATGATGTGGGATAGTCTGAGCAAATTGATCGCCCTGCCAGCAGATACTACCATCTATTCCAGCCATGAATATACGCAAGCAAATGCGAATTTTGCCTTAACTATTGACCCGGATAATGCGGCGCTGATAGCGCGTTGCGCCAGCGTTACAGAAAAGCGTGCCAAAGGCCAGCCAACCGTGCCAAGCCTGCTTTCTGAAGAGCTGGCAACCAACCCGTTCTTGCGTGCTTATGATGCCGCTATTCGGGCGCATTTAAATATGGCCGATGCCAGCGACAGTGATGTCTTTGCAGAAATCAGAAGCCGGAAGGATAATTTCTAATTCGCCGGGCCAGTATTAATTAGCCGGTATCATATAGCCGGTATCATATACTGGTCTGAAAGATTTGGGCAAACAGGGTATAGGGATAAAAATGGCGGTAAAATCCTCTACGCAAAGCCTTAATCAGCAGCTTTATCGATTGCTGGAAAAAGCAGAGCCGGGCGATAGGGCCAGCTGGTGGGTAGATATCGTTCTTTCTGCCATGATTATTATCAATCTGACCGCTGTCTGTCTGGAAACGGTTCCCTATTTTTATGCAAAATATCATGCGCTATTCTGGTGGATTGAAACGATATCGGTCAGCCTTTTTTCGCTGGAATATATTTTGCGGATAAAGGCCGCCGCGGTGGTGGCCAGTCATCATAAAATCCCTGTCTATAAAGCCAGGCTTCGATATATATTCAGCCCCACAGGCATTATTGATTTGGTGGCGATTTTGCCAAGCCTGCTGCCCTTGCTGTTTGGTGGAATGGATTTGCGATGGCTGCGTATTTTGCGCCTGGCGCGTTTGTTCAAGCTATCGCACTACACCTCTGCTTTGGAAGATTTGGTCGCCGCGGTCGTGCATGAGCGCAATTCCTTTTTTGCCACAATTTATTTGCTTGTCCTGGCGGTGATGGTCTCCAGTACGCTGATTTATGTGTTTGAAAATAATTTGCAGCCGGAAAAATTTGGCTCTATTCCGCAATCCATGTGGTGGTCCTTTATTACCCTGACAACGGTTGGCTATGGCGATGTGGTACCGATATCGGTAGCAGGAAAGCTGGTCGCGGGCTTTACCGCGCTGATGGGGGTGTGTGTTGTTGCCCTGCTGACCGGTATTGTTGCTTCCGGCTTTTCCAATCAGATGGCGAAAAAACGCAGCATCATGGAAACCGAGGTTCGCCGGGCATTGGCAGATGGGCATATTTCTTCTGCCGAGCGGCGGGAAATTAATAAATTATCACGTGAATTGAATCTGGCAGAAGATGATGTCAAAGCTATTGTGGACAGGCTGAAGGCGGTTCGCCACCCCAATGAGGATGAGGATGACGAGGAAAGCAGCTAGCATAGCTAAAATACCAGAGATTCGGCATATTTAGGGGTTGGCATTTGACCTGAACGCAATATCAGGTATAATTTAGATAGTTCTGATTTAATGAAAATACGGCTTCATGCAGGCGCAAGCAACCGCAGACTATCGAACCGCACAGCTATCCCTTAATTTTTCAGATGGCTTTTTTGTGCCTGCCCCGCATCGCCAGGCTCGGCAATTAAAACGCATCATTACCTTTCCCAAACATGTTACCATACCGCATTTTGGCGCGTTTCAGCGGCAGGTAAATGCGCTATTTGCCCCTTTCGGGATTACAGTAGAATTTAGCCTTAGCCGCCAGAAGCGTTTGCAAATGACATGGGTTTTTCCGCCGGAACCTGTTTTGGCGCGCACGGCAAATGATATGGCTCAGAAAGCGATGCCGCCAGGGGTGTTATCAGAAGAAGAGGTGAGCGCTTTTACCAATGTGGTATTTGCCTTTGCCGGTCAGCCGCAAAACCGATAATACCCCTCAGGCAACTACCATCTTTAATATCTGCACAGCTAAAATACCGTCCTCATCATTGCTCTCATCTGCTTTTAAATAGTCATTCAGAAGACGGCGAATATTTTCAGCCAGCGCCTCTCTATCGGCGCGTGTTTTTAGCACATCCGGCGAGAGGGTAGCCAAATATTCCAGAATGCGTGAGCGCATGGCAGGCGAGAGTTTCATTAAATCTTCCAGCGCGCCATCGACAAAAAAAGCTGGCCGTTTGATAAGCAGGGATAATTCCAGCGTGATAAGTTTTTTGCTGTTGTCCAGATTGGAAACAAAGGGGGTTTCAAAGGCATAATAGCGATAATCGGGCCCATTAAAATCCATCACCCCGTCCCCATCCAAATCTTCCATGCCCTCGGGGGGGTCAGCACTATCTGTTAATTCGGCTTGCGTGATCTCTTTTGTGAAATTATCGCTGCCATTATCCTGTATGTCCTGGCCCAGCCTGGTGGCCTCCAGCCTTTCCTGCAATGTGCTATTTGACAGCGGCGCAGCGGCGGTCAGGTGGGTTATGCCATAAAAAAACAGCCCGGCAATGCCCGCGACAACACAAAATAGCCCGGCGCCAAACAGAATTTTGGCACGCCGTGATAGCGGGGCGTTTTCCCCTATAGGTGCGGTGCTGTCATTTGTTTCAGCCATATCCTGATTTCACCTGTTGAAGCAAAGAGGGGATAATGATTTTTTAATCGGTTATACCACGCCAAGCTGGGCGAGTAATTGAATGGCCATCGCCAACCCCTGATGCACCAGATTGCGCAGCATCTCCATCATAAAGGCAGGATCCATCCAGAACAGCCAGCCAAATATCCCGCCAACCAGCAAGATAGTGACCAAAAGGCCAAATCCCCAGCTATTGCCCTCCGATTTCTTGCTTTTCTTTGGTTCGGATTTTTCTTCTTCTTTTTTGGCCGCTAACTGGCGCACCAGTTTTAAAAGGGCAGTTAAATCCTGTTGATGCTTATCAATGCGGCCTTCCATCGCCTCGATACGGGCGTGAAGAGCTTCTATTTCAGCCGCCGCCAGAGCAGCGGGCTGGGCGGCGGGCTGGGTAGACATTTTATTGATAACCTCATCACGAATGGCCGACAGGGCGATTGCTTCGCTTGTGTCTGTTTCAGCCTGACGGGCAGGGGCTACAGGGGCTGTTTCCGGCGCTGTTGTCTCAGCTTCCTGTTCTGATTTTGGCGGTTCTTCTTCTGTCATCTGTCTCAACTTTCCGAATTGTTCTGATGGCGGAATATCTATGGTGGATTGTGCCCAAAAAGGTCGGTTTGTGCGATCAGACGTGCCACGCCCAGAAGTGCCACGTCTGGTCTGGGCAGCCTCGCTCATTAATTCATCTACCCGAGCCATTATTTTTTGCTGGGCATGAATTTCTGCCAGCCGGATAGGCGATAGCGGTTCTTTTTCCTGCTCGTCTTTCATACTCAGCTCTGTCATCTGGCCTTATTTTCTTAACCAATGGATCAATTATCTCTAGCGATTGGATTGCAAGAAACAGGCCGAATGCGAAAAAAAGGGGTAAAAACGCCCTTTATCACCTGTCCAGAAGATAAAATGTTGTATGGCTGAATAAAAGGCATCTGTTAAAATCTTTAAAAAAATTCTCCTCCTGCCGCGATAAACGGCGTAAATCTTGCAAGTATAACGACCGGAATGCGGCATCTATTATTAAAACAGGGCAGAAACGCGCTGTTTTGGGTATATAGCCCTTATTCATTTACAGACGGCATTTTGTCAAAATTATGATGCCGGAAGCGTTGATATATGGATGGCAGGAAAAATATGGCAGAAGATGAAGAAGATTAAAGCAAGCGTTTGGCAACGGTTCTGGATGAAATTCGCGAAGTGATGGAAAAGCGCAAAACCCGCATTGAATCGCTGCGCCAGGAAATCGCCGATATCGAGCGCGATAATGAAGAGCTGGAAAAAACCATCGCCGATTTGCTGGCTACCTTTAACTAGGGGTACAAAGCAGCAAATCCGCAGGCCTGTCAGGAATCCAGCATCGGCCTGGTCAGCGGCTCACCATCTTCGCCAATCGCCTGGCCCTGTATCGCCTTTGCGCCAAAATGGCTGGTTAATTCAGGGTGAGACTGGATAAAGGCTGTCAGTAATTCAGAAACAGATTTTTCGGCCTCTTCAGATGAGCTGGCATCAACGCTCATCACCCCGTCAATGATCCAATGTACGTCAATTTTCATCCGCTTTCTCCTCTATCGTTATCGCCTGGCCATTCATTAACATGGTAAATAGCTCGCCGCTTTTTGCCTGAAAGGCCGGGATATCTTTTGTCTCAAGCTCGGCTTCCATCTCATCGCGCAACTCTATCATATCCGGCAGACCCAGCGCGGCGGCAATGGCATACCACTGATAGGCTTTGGCGTAATCCGGCTCTTCCAGCAAAGTAGTGAAATAAACCGCATATTGCGGGATAGCCTCAAAATCACCTGTATTGATACGGCCCAATAGCTGTTGCTCCACACGTTTTAAGATAGGCGCGCGCAGTGTCTCATCCAGAATATCGGTTAAGTCATCTATAATATCCCGGGCCCTCTCAATCCCGCCCAGCTGGGCAAGATAGGCCCAATAAAGGGCATCTGTATAATTTTGCGGTCTGCCCTTGCCAGCTTTTAACAGAACAGCCAAATTATACATGGCTTCGAATTCTATTTTTTCTGCCTCGCGCTCAAACAGATTTAACGCCTGCTGATAATCCTTATCCCTTACCGCTTGAACCGCGCGGGCAAAATCGCTCATTTGCGTGCTATCGCCCTGATGCCCATTTGCCTGAACCGGCTGGGCTATCAGCAAAAAGGACAGGATAAAACTTGTAAAAAGACAGCGCGTAGCGGCTGGCAGTTTTGCCGAGCAGCAAACAGGACTGGCCATTATCGGCCTGCCATCATAACCAGCTGCAAATAAAAAATCCTGAGCTTGAATTTGGAACCCGGCTTTTGTTCAAACACCACGACACGCGGGCGCTGGCTGTCCTGTTTTTGAAATTCCACCACAATATTTTCAGGCAAATGCACCCCGTTTTTGGCCAGTGCGGCAATCGGGTTTGTCGCAAATTCATGGTGAAAGGCGGGGTCAATCCAGATGCGTGCCAGGGCTTTGCCCAGAATATCGGGCAGTAAATTACGCACATCTTCTCTGGTGTGGAACTCATGCTTCGCGCCATTTAGCGCAGCCGGCACCAAATCCTGTTTTTGCGATTTGACCACCACTTCGCGCGACGGCATCGGGATAAGTGAGCGTGAATCACTATGTTTCATAATGGCAAGGCTCCAGAGCTTCCAATCCGGTCGGTTACATAATGCTAAATTATTTTAGTCTTAACAAGTAGTTTAGATATCTCCCCCCGGATAGACCGCCTGTTTAGCTAACTAAAATGGGCAGGCAGATTTGGCATGATTGTTGCGTTTACCTCTTGTCGTATTATCAGGAGATCATGAATGTTTTCAGTTATTCGCTCGGGTTTGGATGCCTCGCTAAAGCAGCTGGATGTATTGTCGAACAATATCGCCAATGCAAAAACCACTGGCTATAAGCGTTCAGATGCCTCCTTTCAGGATATCTATGCAGAAAAGGCAAGCTTTCTGGCACCGGGGCGAATCGGGCATGGTGCATCTCTGGATAGTATCCGTCAATTTCGCTCGCAAGGGCCGTTGAAGCAAACTAACCAGACACTGGATTTGGCCATCGAAGGGCAGGGGATGTTTGTGCTGAAACGCCCCGATGCGGCTGCCGGGGCGACCAACAGCTATACCCGTGACGGGTCTTTTACGCTGGATAATGACGGGTTTATTGTCTCCAGTGATGGGCAGTTTTTGCTTTCTGATCTGCAACAACCTATTCAGGTGCCGCGCTCTGCTGTAATTCAGGGGCGCACTTTTTATCTGAATGACATTAATATCGATGAATTTGGTCGGGTGATTACCCAGATGGGCGATAGCCAGGAACAGGTTGTTGGCCGGGTCGGGCTGGCGCTTTTTTCTGACCCTACCCGCCTGACACCGCAAGGGAATAACCAGTTTATCGAAAATGGCGCGTCAGGTGCGGCTGAAATTGGCGGCCCCTTTGAAAATGGCTATGGCAAAATGATTTCCGGTGCCATAGAGCTGTCAAATGTGGATATGACCTCGGAATTGGCAGGTCTTATTCAAGCCCAGCAGGCCTTTTCCGGCTCGTCCAGACTGATGCAGAGCGAAACCGATATGACCCGTCGTCTGATCGGCGGCTAAATGGTTCTGCCTTGCCTCGCGCTGCCTGGCAAGCAG
>JAURQT010000024.1 GCA_030835985.1 Alphaproteobacteria bacterium | reverse complement strand
CTTTAGGCGGCCGTTAGGATTTGCTTGATCCGGGCTTCTAACAGCCTCTAAAAAACGGGGGCTCTCCGCTAGAAAAAGCCCCTCAGCCCATGAACAATATCAAGGCCAGAATAAACAAATTATAAGCTCTTTAATATTTTTATCAAACATAATTTTTTATTCCCTATTTTCAATCGCCTCCAGCCAGGTGGCAATTTGGGCGGCAACAGACAGGCCAATATGGGCGGGGTCTTTACTTTGCAGATCAGCCAGGCCTATCGGACAGACAAGCTGGTCAAGCAAACTATCACCTATCCCCTGTTTTTTCAGGTTGTTGCAGAAACGCTGATATTTTGTGTGCGAGCCTATTAGGCCAAGACGCGCAAAATCCCCTTTTTTCAATAGGGTATAAACCAGCGCTTCATCTATCCTGTGCGAATAGCTCATCACCAGATGAATAGCCCCTTTCGGGGCATGGCTGGCAATCCGCGTCATATCGGATGCCGGAACATAGGTGATGGCCGGATCCCGTACCTCTGGAAAGCGGCTATCATCGCTATCTATCCAGATTTTATCCAGGCAAAGACCGGCTACCGCCCCCATCACCGCACGGCCAACATGACCAGCCCCGTAAAGATAAAAGGGTGTCTCTGCCCGCTCTGGCGGCATCTGTAATCGCCGGGTGTTTGCATCAAAGAAGGGGGACAAGACAGGCTCTTCTGCCGGTACATAAATATCCTTTAGGCCGAGATTTTTTCCGGATGAATGCAGATATCCAGTGGTGTTTTTATCCGGAGCGGCTTGCAGGGCGGCCAGACAGTTCAGGGCAAACCCTTCAAACAGCAAGCTGACCTGCCCCCCGCAACATTGCCCCAGATGCGGGCCCAGAACAAAGCGGCGAAACTGGCGGATAAAGCCTGTTTTATTTCCTGTTTTACCACCAGTTTGATTTGGGGTCAGTTCTGCTAAAATCTGGCGGGCATGAGCCATCGCTTCAAATTCCAGTGTGCCACCGCCAATCGTGCCTTTGATACCCTCTTTGGTGACATACATATCTGCCCCGGCCTCCCGCGGGGTAGACCCCTTTGCCTCTGCTATCACTATCCGGCAAACCGGCTGGCCAGCCCCCAGACAGGCCTCTATTTTCTGCTTCCAGCCGGGCATCAACGTGCCATGCCTTTGAGCGTCATCAACAGCTGTTCTGCTGTGGCAGGGGCATCCAGATTGGGTAGCCGGCCTTCTGCCAGCCCCTCTATCGCATGGCGCAGGGCAGAATGTACACTTATCGCCAGCATGAAAGGCGGCTCGCCCACCGCTTTGGATTTATGGATGGTATCGGCCGGATTCCCGCCTGAGGAATATAACCCGATATTCAAAATAGCCGGCCGGTCCGAACAGGCGGGAATTTTATAAGTAGAAGGGGCATGGGTTTGCAATCGCCCGTCTGTGCCATAGACCAGCTCTTCTATGGTCAGCCAGCCGGCCCCCTGAATAAAGCCGCCTTCAATCTGGCCATAATCCAGAGCCGGATTAATGGAATGCCCTACATCATGCAGGATATCCACCCGTAAAATTCTATTCTCGCCTGTCAGCCTGTCGACCGCTACCTCGCTCACCGCTGCCCCATAGGCAAAATAGTAAAAAGGGGCACCTCTCAGGCGTTCTGCATCCCAATGGATATCGGGCGTGGCATAAAACCCTGTGGCAGACAGCGATATGCGCCCCTGCCAGCATCGCATCGCCGCTTCGGCAAAGCTCAGACTTTCCGTGCCAATAATAACTTGTCCATCTGAAAAGCGCACCTCGCACGGGTCTGCCTGATACTGGCCTGCCAGATAGGCCGCCATACGCGACTTTATGGTATCCGCTGCGGCGGCAACCGCCATACCGTTCAAATCTGTGCCAGATGAGGCAGCTGTGGCAGAACTATTTGGAACTTTGCCTGTATTGGTAGGCGTGATGGCCACCTTATCCATCGATACCCCGAAGGCATGGCTGCAAATCTGGGCAATTTTGGTAAACAGCCCCTGCCCCATTTCAGTGCCGCCATGATTGAGATGGATAGTCCCGTCGGTATAGATATGCACCAGCGCGCCTGCCTGATTAAGCATGGTTTTATTAAAGGATATCCCGAATTTTATCGGTGTCAGGGCAATACCGCGCCGCAATATCGGGTTATTTTCATTCCATTGTTCAATCTCTGCCCGACGTTTTTGATAGTCCGCATCTGTTGCCAGTTTTGTGGTAAGCGCGCCAATAATACAATCTGTTACCGGCTGGCCATAGGGGGTGGTTTTCCCATTTTCCATGTCCTGTTTATCGGGATAAAAATTGCGCTGGCGCACCAGAAAGGGATCAATGCCCAGATAGGCAGCAATATCATCTACTACCCGCTCCATCCCCAAAACACCTTGCGGCCCGCCAAAGCCGCGAAAGGCGGTATTGGAAGGGGTGTTGGTTTTGCATAAAGAAGAGCGTATCCGCATGGCCGGAATGCCATAGGCATTTTCCGCATGCATCATCGCCCTGTCCGCAATGGCAGCCGATAAATCAAAGGACATACCGCACCGCAAGGCCTGATGAACATCCAGTGCCTGAATTACCCCGTCATCATCAAATCCCGCATCATAGGAAATTTTGAAATCATGGCGTTTGCCGGTAACCCGCATATCCTCATCACGGTCATAGACCAGCTTGGCAG
>JAURQT010000023.1 GCA_030835985.1 Alphaproteobacteria bacterium | reverse complement strand
TCGCTTCTACAGGCAATATAACGCTGCTGGCAGATGAAAAAGCCAGAAACAGCTCGCAAGCCAGAGGCGTTGCTGTCGCTGGCGGTGTAGGGCTGTCGGTCATCTCCTCTGATATTGATGTGGATAGGGATGCGCTGGTCAGCGTGGGTAATAATGCCGCTCTTAGTGCCGATAATATCACCATGACGGCCAGCTTTGCCGATGCCAGCAACTATATTGCCGATGCACAAGTGCTGGGCGCGTCCGGCGGGGTGCTGGCAGGGGTATCGGGTTCAGAGAACTTTATTGATGTGGACACCAATGCGGCCGTGAATATCGCCGCCAATGCATCCTTGAATGTGAATAGCCTGGATGCCGGCAATAATCTGGATAATGGGACAGCTCTGAATATTGTCGCCGATAATGCAGCACGTTTACGCGGGCGCAGTGACGGCTTTGCCATCGGGGCGGCGGCATTGGGCGCACATATCGGGCGGGTTGCCCAGACAGGTGGCACACAGGTGAATTTTGGGGCAGGTAGCCAGCTAGATATTCGCGGCGATATGAATGTCACCTCTCAATCTGCAAAGCTGGCAGTGATGGATTTGGTTGCCGGGGCAGGTGGTCTGCTGGCGGTAAATGGCGGCGAATCTGCGGTCACAAGCGGGGCAAATAACAGCATTACCTTTGCCGATGCCGCCAATGCCCCGTCTGGCAGTGTGGTTCAGGTAACCGGAAGCATGGCGCTGCTGGCCGCAAATAATGATAATTATGACAGTAAAATCGATGCCTCTTCTATTGGTCTGGCCGGGGTAACAGGCGGTTTGGCCCATGCAGATGGCCAGGCAAATGTCGATATCCGCCTTGGCAATCATAGCCAGATAGTCGCTCATCAGCTGGATGTAGTAACCAATAACCGGCTGGGTAAAACAGGGCTTTCAGGGAATAATTTCAATTTCTCCGGCGGGGGCGGGCTATCGGCGACGCTGGGCTTTACCGAAGCAAGCCAGGTTCAAAATTCCAGAATTCGCTTTGGCCGCGATGCTTCTGCCTTTGTTACCGGTGATTTTGGTGATGAGGGGGCGGCAAATATCCGCGCCCTGTCTTTGAACCAGATGGATACCAGCGCCAAGGTCAGCACAGGGGCAGTGGTGTCTATTCCGCGCGCGCTGGCCCGCAATACGGCTACCTCCCATAACGGGATCTATTTTGAAGATGACGCATTTCTGGCAACAGAGCGCGGCAATATCAATATCAAAACCAGTGCCGATGCCGCAATTGACAGTATTGCCAAAACCTCTGTCTGGGGGCTGGCAGGTGTCGGGGCGGGCGCACAGGCCTTTGCAACCCTGAATTCAAACGAAGAGATTAATTTTGCCCGGAATAGCGTGGTACGGGCAAATGGCGATCTGAATATGTTTGCTGGCCAGGATCAACTCAGGGCAAATATTCAGGTCAATGCCAAGGCCGATATCTTTAATAAAACAGTGATTGCGATTAATGCAGGGCTGAACGCAGATGCGCTGGTCAATCGCGATGTGCGGCTAAATATCGGTGCAGGCTCTGGGGTGCAATCTGCCCGGCAAATGAATCTGCGGGCCATGAAAGGCAATCTGAATGTCGCGGGTAGCGGGCGCAATCAATATACGGTTCTGGGCATACCGGTGGAAGACGGATTTGGTTCAAGCATTGTAAATGGCGGCGGTACTATTACAATTGATGGCCGGGCGGAAACAGGCATCTTTAACGAGCAATATATCGGCTTTGGCCGTGATTTCACCAATTTTGATCTGGCAGGCGATGGCACAACTATTCGCCGACCCGTAACAGAAATAAACGGGCGCTGGTATCTGGATGATGGCACAGAGCTGGTCGTGCGCGAGGATAGCTATTCTGCTCAATTACTGGATAGTATTCGTTCGGGTGAAAATGTTGAATGGACAATTTTGAAGGATCAGAATCTGGCCAATGATATTGGCGATGAAATTGCTGCCCTGAATAATGCCAAGGCAGCGGCAGGGAACCCGGATGCCTTTGCCGCACTGGATGCGCGCCGAACTGCGTTGCAAAATGAACGGGCAGATGCGCTGGGTCTGGCAGATACAGGGCCGAGTATTGCCAATGAAATCGCTGATCAGGAAACGATAAAGCAAACCGCGCAAAATGCGCTGGCAAGCTGTGATCCCAATACCGATCCGGACTGCCCGGCTGTCTATCAAACCACTATTGATGATGCCGATGCCCGTATCACTGAATTGCAAGGCTTCCAAAGCGATATCAGTACAGATGGCGGTGATGATATAGATACAGCGGCAACGGTAAATATGCTGGATGCTGAAATTGCGGCCATTACGGCACAGATTAACGATTTGGCAGATGGGGCAACCGCCACCAATATTGATACCGAAATCGCCTTTTTAGAAGCCATGCGCGATAATCTGAACACTGGCAATGTCGATATTATCGAAATTGGCAATCTGTTTGCTGCCACAGGGCATATTGTGGCCAAAGCCGATACGCTGGCCGGCAGCGGTTCAGGCACATTGCATTCTGAACATGAGGTGAGCATTACCGTTCGCAATGACAGCCCGAACCCTATCCGTATCCGGAATATCGAGATACCCAACCAGCCGGGCGGCAATATCTATTTCAATGACCAGCTGATCCGCAATGCCGCCGATATTCGCCATATCAATCAGAATAAATCGGCCGCAGTGGATATGGCGCTATCCATGTCGCCTAATAATTTCACCACCAATGTGGATATTATTTCCCGATTTGACCCGTATGCCTCTTCTTATAATCCAACGATAAACGGGCATAAGATGGATGTGGTCGCCCCTGAGATTATGCTGGCAGGGACAATCGAAAATCGGGGCGGGAATGTCACCATCAACAATCGCCATGGCTCTATCCATCAGTTTGGCCAGATCAATGCGTCGGAAGTATCGCTAACCGCAGGCGGCGCATTATTTGTGAATGATAAAACACCGGGCATTTTCCAATATGGCCCGCATCCGGAATCGCTTGGCGGCTTTGGCAATGTCGCCGCTTCCAGGCTGGATAATATTGGCGTGGCCGATGCCGATGCAGGGGGGTGTTCCGGGGCGGCGGGTAATTTGCGGCTGGATCCCAATAATTCGGAAAGCTGTACGCAAGGCAATTTATCAAACACCCAGACATTGCAAGCCAGCGAGGATAGCAGCAGCATAGTAGCAGGCAAAATCTTTATTGTCGCCAATACCATCAATCTGAATAGTGTTATTCAATCCGGGATCGCGCAAAAAGATATCACTATTAACACCAGCGATATGGGCGGCGTGGGCAGCTCGCAAATTATTGTCCAGAACGATATCACCTATAATAATGCAAATGGCACAAACCGCGAGGGCACAGGCGGGATATATGCCTATTATAACAGCGCCGATGATGTTATCGAGGTAAATGGTCTGGAAGCCAAGGGCGGCGAGATTACCATTGCTGGCAAGCTGATCAGTACCGGCCATGGGCAGCTGAATGTACTGGATGGCTATGGCACCTATAATGTGATTAATAACACTTCTAAAGATCTGCGTATTAATTACGCCAGCACAGGCGAGATAGAAGGCAAGGTTACGCTGATTGACAATGCCAGGGATAATGGTTTTGGCAATCCTCTGGTCACTCAATATACCCGTGAAGGCAATGTGATCCGCGTGCTTTCCAATCAGGGGGCTCAAGGCTCTACAGCGGTGAATGCGGTTGCTGGCCTGGATGGTACAACAGGCAGACTTTCCAGCTATGATCCGCTTTCCGGGTTGCGCTATTTCTGGATACAGGCAGAAGAAATAGGCGTAGAGCGCGATTATCTGGCCTATAAATCGGCCTGGGAAACATTTGGCATCACCCATAGCTATCTGACCAGCTATGTGCCGCCTACCTCTACTTTTACAGGGGCGGTTGCCTTGCCAGCCAGTGAATTGCCCATGGCCGATTATGCCGCGGTAGATACCTCAACCAACGCTGAATATCGGATGCGTCCGAAATTTATTCAGGAAAGCTATAGCCGAACCACCGGCACACGAAATCGCAGATGTAAAGGTATTCCGTTCCTGGTCAATAAATGCTGGTGGGATCAATTCACTGACGAGACCGAAACCGGCACGATGTTCTATTACCAGGATGTAAAGGCTGATAAACGGGTGGCGGTGAAATTTATCGGCACCGATAGCGGCGAGATGAATATCACCTCAAACGGGGGCATCCAGATAAACGGGGATATCTCTGCCAGCGATAGCCAGGTGCGCCTGACCGCCAATAATGGCGATATTCTGGTGACCAATGCCACCGCTGATCTGCAATTTGGCGATCTTGTTCTGAATGCATCAGGGACAGTTGGCACGGCGCTCGCGCCTATCGCGATGCTACAGGATAGCACAGATACCATTGATGTAACAGCTGGCAGCGGCGTGCATCTGCGCTCGGAAACAGGGTCTTTGCGCTTTGCAGATTTAAACAATGCCAGCGGCGATGTCAGCTTGTATGCCGGCCAGGATATTTTGACCGCAACCGGGGTGAACGCCATTGCCGGGGATAATATTACCATGACAGCCCTGTATGGTGCAGTATCTGAAATTGGCGGCGGCAGCATCCGCGTGAACACCAACAATCAGGGCTCTTTGAATGTCCGCTCGCGCACCGGCGATCTGGATATCACCGAAGTGGCGGGTGATTTATATCTGGGCACATTGGATGCGATAGGCGATGTTACGCTGACTACCCTTTCTGGCAGTATTATCGATGCCAATGAGGTGCAAACAGATGACCTGACCACACAGGCAGAATTGCTAAATCTATGGACAGATTTAAAACTGCGCGGCAATGATGCAGAACAAAAACGCACCGCCCAGATTGCCACCTATAATGCCGAGATGACCGACCTTTATAAGGATTACTGGCGTCTGCGCGATGTCCAGCAAACACCGAATGGTCAATATATCGCCCAGGATTATGATCCGAACTTTGCCTATAATGCCAGTGCAGATGAACAGGCAGCCCTGAATAATGATGCGACCCGTATTGCCGCCTATGAAGCCAGCCAGCAAGCCCGTTATCAGCAGGCGTATGAAAAATTTGGCGACCCGGCCTATGATCCGAACTATACCCATCTGGCCTCTACAGAGGAAACAGATGAATTTACCGCAGGCTATTTCTGGTCAGATCATGAGCTGGAAGTCCCGCTGCCCGGTGTGGCCTTTAAAGAAACCACCGATACCACGGCCTATATCGAATCTGCCAATATCATTGGCGATAATATCGTGCTGAATGTAAATGCAGGCGGTGTTCCAAATAGCGGCAATATCGGGGAATATCAGACCCTTGGCACTTATGATATTCAGGATGTGATCTCTGGCAATAACCTGAGCGACGGGGATAAAATTATCCTTACCGCAGCTGAATCAGATGATGTAACCTTTGATAATATGGATGCGCTGACCGCCCAGCCCGAGCTGGATGAAAATGGTGAGCCGTTGCCAGCCGCCCCGCTTACCGGCACACTGAGCGTCACCCAGAGGCAGGATATCGATATCGAAACCCGTAACGCCAATTCGGTGGTGACCATTAATGCACCGGATGGTCATGCCTTTATTGGCGGGGAAAATTCCCAATACGGGCTGAATATCTTTACCCTGGCCGCTGGCCGCGAGGTGCGCCTGAAAATAAATGGCGATGTGAATAATGCCCGCAGTGACGCAAATGTGGTACTGTCTGGCCAGAATGCGGTAATCGAGTCAGGCGATGGAGTCATTGGCTCTGCTGGCTTGCCATTCAGGGTGGATATTGCCAATAGTTATAAAATGACCGCACGCGCCCTTGGCGGTATCTGGATAGATGAGGCACAGGGCGATATGCGTATTGGCCAGATCTATTCCCCTGCCGAGGTTAATCTTGTCTCGCCCGGGGCAATGATTGATGCAGAAAATGACCTGATTGTGGATGTGAAAGGCGATATTGTGCGCCTGATAGCCGATGGTGATATTGGCACACGCTATCTGCCGACAGACACCGCCCTTATCCGCAAGCAAAAAGCACTGGATGTGGCATCTGCCGATTATGATAGCTCGCAATTCGCGGTGACCAGCACAAATGGCGGGGCATGGCTGTATGGGCCGTTGGGACAGAATCTGCGCCTGACCGCAGCTGACCTGACAGACGAGCTGGATGTGGCGGTGGGGGCAAATCTGCGCATACAGGGTAATCTGGATACAGATGGCAGTGATATCACCTTGCGCTCTTATGAAACGCTGCAAATAGATGGGGATGGGGCGGTCAACACCAATGGCGCGCTATTACGGGTAATGGCGGTAGAAGATGTTGTGCTGGCCAGCACCCTGGACACTCAAAATGGCGATATGATTACGAACGGCCGGAATGTAACGATTTTGGAAGATGCGCGTTTGGATATGGGTACAGGGGCGCTGCGGATAGATGCACAGGATAACGCTACCATCACCGGCATTATATCGGATAATAACGCTGCTTGCGGAAATGGTCAGACAGGCTGTGCGGTAACCGTACTGGCCAGCAATATTCAGGATGGCGGCGATGTTAACCCGGATATCCTGTTGCAAGGGAATGGCGGGCTGCGCTTTGGGGCGCATCAATATGCCAATATCAATGATATCCGGCATACAGGCTCAGGCACACTCGTAATGGAAGTTGGCGGCAAGAATGATGGCGCGCGCGGCGTTGCGGCCATGCTGGGCGTAACCACAGATGCAGATGTTAACCTGTCCTATCTGTCCATGAATAGCGCAGCGATTAGCGCACCGCGTACCGCTATGGCAGCAGGCGGTTCCAGCTTTGCCATTGATAGCGGGAATATCCGCGATAATCTGTATCTTGATCTGGGCAATGCCGGCAGCAACCTGTTTCAGGCGCGCATTGGCCGGCTGGAAGATAACGCGTTGACCCCGGATAGCTGGCTACAGGCTGGCACGGCAACCGGATTCTTTGATAATGGCGCATTACAGCCGGCCGGCGACCGCAAGGATGATTATCGCTGTACCGGTCTGCCCGCCTATATTGCCAATACCAATGCAGTGTTTAATTTCAGCTTTACCTTCCAGCGACCCTTTGTGGATTGTTCGGGCGTGTTAAACTACTACTCGCCTGTCTATTCCCTGCTACAGGTCAAGCAAACCGCTGACCAGCAAGTTTTGGGTCAGGTGGCCAGTATTCTGGAGCAATTAAACAGAAGCAATCAGAGGGTCGGGATTACCGCTGGTCTGTCACCGCAATCTGCGCCTAATTTTGTTTCCACTGTCGCTACCAGAGGCCTGGATGGTCGCCAGCTTGACCTGCGAGGCGGTTTTGCCAATAACGTACAAGGTCAGGCAGAAACCCTCAATCCTGAAAGTGCTACACAATCTATCGGCGTGATACTGGAACAGGGGCTGGGCGATGGCCTGCCGATAAATATCATTAATCTGCAAGAAGCCGGCGATAATGCCGGCGATAATACTGGCGATAATGCTGGCGATAATGCTGGCGATAATGCTGGTGGTAATGCCGGCGATAATGCCGGGGGGCTACAGATAGATGAAAACCTGTTGCAACAAACAAGCCTGACAGGCGATAGCACACCAGATGAAAGCCAGGCAAACCCGCTCTAAAAAACGCCAGGCTTCAATGGTTGCAAGGCAACTCTATATTTTGAAAGCCGGGTCTATATTTTGAAAGCCGGGTAGTTTGGCCAGAGCCATTTGATGCAATTGGCATATCTGCCTGGACGATTATGAAAAATACAGTAATTGTGTATTCACCCCATACATGGCCGTCCGGGGGGGATGAGCGGAGACCATAATTTTCCTGTCACCGATACGCCGGCCTGCCTTTAGTAAATCTTTTTATAGCGCAGGGAATAGGTTTTGGTATCGGCTATCTTTTCATAATCAAAGGTTAAATCCTGATTATAATAATAGGTGGGGTGGTGGTTTGCCAGACTGATGCCCATGCCGCGGCCGCATCTCTCCCGGCTTTCACTATTATATTTCTCGCAGAAATATTTTGGCCGTAATTTCAGCATATTGAAACCGGATGGCCGGATAAGCCGGGCCGGATTGCCGATAAGCAATTTTAATTCCGGCTCAAAGGAAAGCGAATAATATTCATCTGTGCCAAAATCGATTTGCTGGGTAGAGGTCAGGCCTGCCTGAGTAATATCAAAATAGGCATGCGAGAAAACAGATTTGCCAGCCGAATAGGTAAAGGTCGGGCGCAATTCTGCGGTCGCAAATTTAAATACCCCTTGCAGAGAAGTGCTAAAGACAGTGCTGGTGCGGTCAAACTCCCCTGTGATGATTTTGCCGCCCATATTGGTGTCCAGGCTATTTTGCTCGAAACTTTGTGCCGCCATTAAATCCAGAATAAGGCTTTCCTGAATTTTATAGGAGCTATAAAGACCAATAGAGGCAGATGTGCCTTTATTGCTGCCCACCATCGACCCGCTCATTGCGGTATCGGAATAGCCAAATCCCAGAATATAGCCCAGCATCATCTGATCCGATAAACGGTGGCTGAAATTGATGGCGGTAGATAGCGCTGTATTTTTAACCCCGGAGGCATTTTTTGAATGCGAGATAGCGGTTTCCCATGACAGATTGCGCGCCCCATCGCTGCTGAGATCATCAAGCGAGAATATCGCATCCAAATCCTGGCTATAGTCATTCCAGTCAACGGCCAGATTTTGGAAACTTAATTTGGGCTGTGTATCCTGGCTGTTCCCTGCAAACAGCATATTGCGGTTTCGGGTAAGAACCCGGTTCATAAACTGGGTTTCTGCGCGGGCGATGCTGTTTTTGCCAAATATCAGATTCTGGCGCAGCTCTTCTGTTTCACTGGCCGATAGGGGGGTGTCATCTTCGCTGATGGTAATCACTGCCTGGCTATCACTTAAGGTGGCATTCAGCGCATTAGACAGGGTAAGGGTGAAATTTTCATCCCCCTCATATTCTGTATCACTTAGCAAGGTGATGGAAATGGTCTGGCTGGTCACCCCTGCATTAAAGCTCAACGTGCCATTATCCGGCACATAATCTGTCCCGGCAAGGGCGGTGTTATCTGCTGTTTGCCAGTCAACACTTACCGCGACAGGCATCGCATAAGACAGGCTGACGGTTGCGCTGACCGTGCCGGCTGTTTCGCTGGCCGTGATATCGGCTATGGAAATATCTGCATTGCCATCATCATCGATAAGGGTGGCCAGTCCCTGACTATCGGCTATAATTGCCCCGCCGGTAGCATTGCTCAGATTAACAGCAAACACCTCTACAGCTTCCTGACCAGCATCATCCAGGATATGGATATCTATGGTCTGGCTGGTCACCCCGGCATTAAAAGTCAGCGTGCCGCTGGCGGCTGTATAATCGCTGCCTGCCTGGCTGCTGTTATCCTGGGTCGCATAATCCACAGTTATTACATTGGCAGACGGGTTGGACAGGGTAGCGGTAAATTGGCGGATAACTGCGCTTTCATCGGGAATTGTGATATCATCGATTGAAATAGACAGGCTGTCATCATCGCTGATAGTGACCACAGAGCTGTTATCACTGATGCTCGCATTGCTGGCATTGCTCAGATTGACGGTAAAGCTCTCATTACTTTCTGCAATATTATCGTCCAGAATCTGTATAGCAATTGTCTGGCTGGTACTGCCCGGCGCAAAGATAACCTGCCCGCTATCGGCGCGGTAATCATTATACATACCGCCTGCAACAGCTGTCCCATCCTGCGTGGCCCAATCCACACTCACCGGCAAGCCGGAAGCCGCACTCAAGCTCAGGGTGATGTTCTGGCTCACCGCAACCTCATTTGCGGTTGTGACATCTGCGATACTGATGGCTGGCTGGCTGTCATCATCGGTGATGGTTAGCACGCCCATATTATCATTGAGGCTCGCATTTACAGGATTGGACAGGGTAATATTGACCGTTTCACTCGCCTCATCCTCGCTATCGGCCAGAATTGGAATTTGAATGGTCTGAACGGTAATGCCGCTGGCAAAAGTCAGCGTCCCCGATACAGTGCTATAATCCGAGCTTTGGCTGGCCGTGCCGTCTGAACTAGCATAGGAAACGCTGATATCGCGCTCGGAGGCGGCGCTCAAACTGACCGTTAAGCTGGCATTTGATGCACTTTCATCTGCGGTACTGTTATCGGAAATAGAGATAGAGGGCGGGGCATCATTATCGGTGATGGTCATATCTGCCTGCGCGGCGGCGATGGTGGCATTATCGGGATTGCTCAGCGTGATGGTAAAGCTCTCATCCATCTCATCAATGCTGTCCCGGGTGATGGCCACCAGAACAGGCTGGCTGGTCTGGCCAGGGGCAAAGGTTAACCGGCCAGAGGCAGCGGTATAGTCTGACCCGTTTGTGGCACTGCCATCTGTGGTGGCATAATCAACCTCAATCGACAGGGACGAAGGCGCGCTCAAAACCACATTTGCCGACAGGTTGGTGTTATCTTCCAGGATACTGACCGGGCTGATAGACAGGGCGGGCGGGCTATCATCATCGGTGATGGTCACAACGGCCAGATTATCTGAAATACTGGCATTTAGCGCGTTCGATAATTGCACGTCGAAGGTTTCATTTACCTCATCCAGACTGTCATTCACCAATGAGATCGTCAGGGTCTGCCGGGTCGTGCCAGCGGCAAAGCTGACAGGTTGCGACAAGCCGGTAAAATCATCCCCATCGGTCGCGGTTAGCGCATTTGTGGCCGCCTGAACCGAAATGGTTTTTGCCGATGGGGCAGACAGGGTGAGGGTAAGGGTTGCACTATTTTCATCTGTGGTGGTCAGGTCAGCGATGCTGATAGAAGGTTCGGGATCATCATCCAGTATAGCTAAAAGGGCATTGCCACTATCAATGCCGGCATTCACCGGATTAGATAGGGAAATGCGGATGATCTCATCCTCTTCATCCAGACTATCACTGGCGATATTCAGGGTGATAGTCTCGGAAACGCTATTGGGGGCAAAGGTCAATGTGCCGGAAGCGGCGGTGAAATCCTCACCATCTGTTGCGGTCAGGCCGACAGCTTGCCAGCTAACAGTAATCTGTTTTGATGAGGGGGCATCCAGTGTGGCTGCCAGCGAGAAACTGCCAGAGGATTCAGAGGTAGAATTATCAGCAATGCTCAGTTGCGGCGGGTTATCATCATCTGTAATGGTCAGAATGGCCCTTGTATCCACCAGGGTTCCGCTGGTCGGGTTGGACAGGGTAATGATAACGCTCTCATCTTCCTCATCCAGCGTATCGGCCAAAATGGGAATAGGAATATGTTTTACTGTCTCGCCGGCATTAAAGGTTATCGTCCCGCTTGAAGCGGTATAGTCACTGCCATCAACTGCTGTGCCATCTGTAACAGCATAATCAACGTCCACATTACTGGCTTGCGGGGAAGAAATAAAGACCGCAATGGTTTGATCGACCGCGCTTTCATCCGGGGTGGTGGCATCTGCGATATCAATATCAAATCCATAGGCGGATCCAGCCGCCAACAGGCAGATGCCAAGAGCCGCAAGAATGCTTCGCACATAAATTTTTAGCCAATAAAGGATGCGCATGGATAACCAATCTGAGTAACACTACCCATTCTAAACGGGTAAAATTTACAAAAATTTAGGTACGATCAGTTATTTAGGACAGCTGTGGCCGGTTTTCAGCGCGGCGAGGCTGTTGAAGATGCAGGCAGGCTGGTTGGCCCAGGCAAGATAGCGCGTTTTAAACCTCATCCAGTGCGGCGGCCAGATCGGCAATAATATCCTCGCTATGCTCAATGCCGATAGACAGGCGAATAACGCCATCGCCCACACCGGCGGCTTCGCGTTGCTCGCTGGTTAACTGGCGATGGGTGGTAGAGGCAGGATGCACAATCAGGCTGCGTGTATCGCCAATATTGGCCAGATGCGAGATAAGATTACAGCTGGCAACCAGACGACTGCCTGCCTCATAGCCGCCTTTCAAGGTAGCGGTAAAGACCGAACCTGCCCCGCCTTTTAGATATTTTTTGGCCAGTTGGTGATAGGGGCTTGTCGGCAAGCCTGCCCAGGAAACAGCCGATATTTTATCATGCTGTGCCAGAAAAGCTGCCACCTTGCCAGCATTTTCATTATGCTGGCGCATCCGTAGCGGCAGGGTTTCAAGACCGGTCAACGTCAAAAAGGCATTCATCGGCGAGAGGGTTGCGCCAAGGTCGCGTAACACATTGGCATGGCAATAGGTGATAAAGCCATGCTTGCCAAAGGTCTCAGCAAAAGTAATGCCGTGATAGGCCGGATCAGGCGCGCTTAATGCCGGATAATTGCGGCCGGCAAACCAGTCAAAATTGCCCATATCCACAACCGCCCCACCCAGCGCATTGCCATGTCCGGACAGGAATTTTGTCGTGGAATAAACGATAATATCTGCCCCGTAATGCCCGGGCTGGCACATCACAGGGGTTGCCATTGTATTATCAATGACCAGAGGAATGCCGGCCTCATGGGCGATATCTGCCAGCATTTTGATATCCGATACATTGCCATCAGGATTGGCCAGGCTTTCGGCAAATAAAACCGCTACCTCTTCTTTTGCCACCGCCTCTGCTACCGCCTTTGGGTCATGCACATTTACCAGCTCAGCCTGCCAGCCAAACTGGCTAAAGCTGCGAGTGAACTGGGTAATAGACCCGCCATAGAGCTTGTTGCTGGCAATGATTTTCCTGCCAGGTGCCATCAGCGGATACAGGGCGACCAGCTGGGCCGCATGGCCAGACGCCACACAACAGGCCCCTACCGCATCATCCAGTGCGGCCAGCCTTTGTTCCAGTACGGCGGTTGTCGGGTTGGATAGCCGGCCATAAATATTGCCTGGCTCTTGCAAATTATACAGGCTGGCAGCGTGATCCCCATCATCAAAGGTAAAGGCGGTGCTTTGATAAATCGGGGTGATACGCGCGCCAGCCGCCGCATCGGGGCGGCTACCTGCATGAATGCTCAAGGTTTCGATATGCCGGGATTTTACAAACCCCCCATCGCGTGTCGGGGCAGGGGGCTGGCGGTTTGGGGCGCGGCGGGCAGATAACAGCCCGGAATAAAAACCGCCCAACCCCAGCAGGCCGGATAATCTGGAATGTTCAATTTTCGGGCATCTGTTTTGGATAAATTGCATCTGGCTGGCCGCGGCGATTTCTTCGGCGATATCGCTCATCACGCCTATTTGCAACCACAGGGTTTTTGTGCCTATTTCGGCTGCCTGGCTGGCCAGTTCGGGACATTCTTCTGAACGGCGAAAAATATCGACCATATCTATTTTATCAGGGATGTCGCTCAGGCTGGCATACACCTTCTCGCCATTTAAGGATTGTCCGGCCAGACCCGGATTGACAGGGATGACCCGAAAGCCCTGTTTTTGCATATATTTCATGACAAAAAAGGAAGGGCGTTTCCAATTGGCACTTGCCCCGACCATGGCAATAGTCCGGGTGTTTGCCAGAATATCGGCAATCAGAAAATCATCATCCATCATATTGTTCCCAATTCCCCTTTATAGACAGCCCTGATGTCAGGGGTCATGCTATCGCGTTCTATGACCAAAGGCCAGCACCATCCATTATCGGGTGCTTACTTCGGATAGGTAAAAAACAGCGATTTTCCATCTGTTTTATAGCTGGCGATCAATTTCTGGCCTTTATCCGATATCAGCCAGTCGATAAATATCTGCGCTTCCTCTATTTTGGCAGACGGACATTTTTGGGCGCTGACCCGCATAATCCCGTAGGGGTTAAACAGCGCCTCATCGCCTTCAGATAATATGGTGAAATCGCTTTTATTGGCAAAATTAATCCAGGTTGCCCTGTCTGTCAGCGTATAGCCGCCCAGGCCAACCGCGATATTAATGGTTGCGCCCATGCCTGTTCCTGCCTCGCGATACCAGTCGCCGGAATGCTGGCTTGGGTCAGTTTGCGCGCTACGCCATAATTCCAGCTCCTTTATATGTGTGCCTGAATCATCCCCCCGCGAGACAAAAGTTGCGCTGGTGCGGGCAATCTGTCTCAATGCGAGAGCGATATCTTTTTGCCCGCCAATGCCAGCCGGGTCTGAGCCGGGGCCTATCAGCACAAAATCATTATACATCAGATCATAGCGGCGCGGGGCATAGCCCTCACGGATAAAGGCCTCTTCGCGTGCACGGCTATGAACCAGCAGCACATCGCCATCACAATTCATTGCATTGCGCACGGCTGCCCCTGTGCCAACCGCAACTACATGTACCTGGATGCCTGTCTCTTTGGTGAAAATGGGCAATAGGTGATCATAAAAGCCCGAATTTTTGGTTGAGGTGGTGGATTGCACCACAATCGAGGTAGCAGAACCGGCAAATGCCTCTACCCCTATCGCGCTAAAAGCAAGGCCAAGCATGGCAGCATACAGGTATTTTTTCATTCGGTCATACTTTCTGCTCTAAAAGGGACTAAGTCAGCCCGGCACTAAATCAGCCCGGCACTAAATCAGGATTTGCCCGTCCAAATATGCCTGTGCCTGTTCAGATGCTGGCCGGGTGAAAAATCTATCTGCCGGGCTATGTTCCCATAGCTGGCCATGATGCAAAAACACAATATCATCTGCCAGACGTTTGGCTTGTGCAATATCATGGGTAATCAGAATAATTTTTTGCCCCCTATTGCTGGCCTCCAAAAGGACGCTTTCAATCTGTCCCACCGACGCAGGGTCAAGATTTGCACAAGCCTCATCCAGAAATAACATCTCTGGCCGGAGAAGCAGCGCACGTGCCAGTGCCAGCCGTTGCTGTTCTCCGCCGGAAAGCTGTTTGACGGGCTGTTTGGCAAGATGGCGCAGGCCAACCTGTTCCAGCACCCTTTCAATATCCGCCATCAGAATATCAGCACGGAGGCTTTGCACAAATGCCAGATTTTGCTGAACCGTGCGTTTAAGCAAAATCGGCTTTTGAAACATCAGAGCCTGCCGCTGGCGAATATCGCTATTAAGAGGCGTGCCAGCAAAATTAATCGCGCCGCTATCGGGCTGGCTTAATCCATGCAGACAGCGAATGAAAAGGCTTTTACCTGCGCCATTTGGCCCCATAATAACGGTGATTCCATCCCCTTTTATCGTGACAGAAATATCGCGTAACAGGGGTTTGTGGCGCGCCTTCAGCCATAATCGGTCAATTTGAATGGGCAGAAGCGCACACCTCATCTGCCTCCTCCATAACGCTGGACAGTTTGAAAGGATTTAAATTGCTGTGCGGCAAAATTCACCAGCAATGCCAGCAATAATAGGATGATGCCAAGTGCCAAAGCGAGTGCCAGTTCCCCTTTTGAGGTTTCCAGCGCAATAGCGGTGGTCATCACCCGTGTCAGATGGTCGATATTTCCGCCGACAATCATTACCGCGCCCACCTCGGAGATAGCCCGTCCAAATCCGGCCAGAATAATGGTCAGCAGGGAATAGCGCGCATCAATGATATAGGCCAGCAAGGCTTTGTGCGGCGGTACCACCAGACTGCTGAATAAATCGCGATATTCTTCATGTAAATCTTCCAAAATCTGGCTGGATAGGGCGGCAATAATCGGCAGGATTAATATTACTTGCGCAATGATCATCGCGGTGGGGGTATATAACAGCTCCAGAGCGCCAAACAGACCCGAACGCGATAAATTGAGATAAACAATCAGCCCGACGACTACAGGCGGCACGCCCATTAAGGCATTAAAAATGCCGCGCAAGCTCTGTTTAAAGCGAAATTCACGTGATCCCATTAATGCGCCCAATGGCAAGCCCAGCACGCAGGCAATAAAAAGCGCTGTCAAGCTGACCTGCATCGATAAACCAATTATTTCCATCAGATCGGCATCACGCTGCAGGATCAGCAAAAAGGCGGTCGATAATGCTTCTTGAAAGATAGACATAGACGCGGCAGCAAATTTATCAAAAGGGGTTTGGCTTATCGCTTCTGCTTAACAATAAACCATAGGCAAGTGCAAGCAAATAACCAGAAGATGTTGCATCCTGGATACAGACATAAACGCTGATTATGGCTGGCAGGAAAGATTGTTTATCTATCCTTAAATACATATCAAAAATTACGTTTACCGCATTTGATATTTTTTCAAGAACCGCTCATTTACGCTCGGCTGGTCAGGGTGTTGAACATTTCTCCAGCCCGTTTGCGAGGCGCTCCATAAGGTCGCTATAGGCGGTAAGGGGAGGACTATTGGCCGCTCCGGAGGGGTTGAGCGCCATCACCAGCAGGTCTGTTTTCGAAAAAACAGAGGCAATCACATTATTTTCAAGGTGCGTTTCTGCCAGCAAACAGGCCTTTGGCAGGTTTCTCGTCAATTGATGCAGCTCTGCGATATGTCCAGGGGAAGGGGCTTCATTTTCCCGGTCATATAACGTGCCGGCTATTTCCAGACCAAATCGGTTTTCGAAATAGGCAAAGGCGGCGTGCTGGGCAAAAACAGGCATAAGGCGGCTTGTGGCCATAATCCGGGCTATCCGGCGTTGCAGGCCGGCTATTTTATGGTCAGCGGCGCGCGCATTTTCGCGGTATATTTCAGCATTTTCCGGGTCATAAAGGGACAGGGTTCGGGCTATTTCCTGTAGCCAGATGCGCGCATTTTCCGGATCAAGCCATAAATGGGGGTCGATACCGCTATTTTCATGCCCGGCTTCATTGTGATGCCCGGCTTCATTTTTCCCATCATGATCATGTTTATCTTCATGATGATGAACATGGCTATCTGCGCCCGCGGCTAATCTGGTAAGCCCATCTATCTTCATCAGGGAGATGATTTTTGCATCCGCAGCCAGATTGTCAAAAGCCGGTTGCAGCCAGGGGGTTAATTCCGGGCCAATCCAGAAAATAATATCTGCCTGTTCAATATTGGCCGCCTCGGACGGGCGCAATTGATAATGATGGGGATCGCTGCCGGCGCGTATAATCACCGAAGGCGTGCCGACCCCTTTCATTACCTGTGCTACCAGCCCGTAAATCGGGGTAATATCGGTTACTACCCGCAAATTCGCCCAGCTGGTTTGCGGGAAAAGGAGCAGGAAAGATAACAGGAAAAAGGAGAAGGAACGAGGCATTTTTCTTAATCTATGTTATATTATAACAGTTTTATTTTTCCTGATGTTATAGTATAACAATAGTGATTAGGCAAATTAAAATCGGCCCGGGCGAAAATACGCCCCGGATCGATACCTTTAAAAAAGGGGGGCAGGATATGGCCAGCTCAGGCTTTCACACACATGACCATGTAAAATGTGTTGCAGAAGCGCTTGGCGCACTGGAATCCTATTGCCAGACAGAAGGGTTGAAATTCACCACGCTCCGCAGGCGGGTATTTGAGCTGTTGCTGGAAGAGCATAAGGCGATGGGCGCCTATGATATTCTGGACAGATTGCGCACCGAAGGGTTTAGTGCGCAGCCGCCTGTGGCCTATCGGCATCTTGATTTTCTGGTCGCCCACGGTTTTGCCCACAAGATTGAACGGCTAAACGCCTTTATTGCCTGTACCCATATTGGCGCACTGCATGACCCGGCTTTTTTGATTTGCCGTGAATGCCGAACGGTCAGCGAAACCATGTCCGATAGCTCTATTCTGGCCTTGCATCACCGCGCCAGTGATGCAGATTTCCAGATAGAAGAAAGTGTGGTCGAGGCCATCGGCACCTGTCCGGATTGCCGATAAAAGAGAAGGGGGGGGCAGAAGATGGCGTTAATCGAGGCAAAAAACCTGTCGGTTAAAATGGATAACAAGCTGGTTTTACAGCCCTTTGATTTTAGCATTGATGCGGGCGAGATAGTTACCATTGTCGGGCCAAACGGGGCCGGCAAGACCAGCTTTTTGCGCGCCCTTATCGGGGCAGTACCCCTGGCCAGTGGCCAGCTTGTCACCAGACCGGGCTTGCGTATTGGCTATGTTCCGCAAAAGCTGCATATCGATGCCGGCTTGCCGCTTACCGCAGAACGATTTTTGAATCTGCCGCAGAAGGCAGAGGAAAAATTATTGCAGGAAACGCTGGAATTTACCGGAATTTCAGGGCTGTTGCGGGTGCAAATGCGGGATTTATCAGGGGGCGAGTTGCAGCGTGTATTACTGGCACGGGCGTTATTACAGAACCCGCATATATTGGTGCTGGATGAAGCAACCAGAGGGCTGGATCATCTGGCAGCGGCCGCCTTTTACCAGCAAATAGAGCGCGCCCGAAGCAAGCGTGGCTGTGCGGTTTTGATGGTCAGTCACGAGCTACATGTGGTGATGGCAGCCTCTGACAGGGTGGTATGCCTGAACGGTCATATTTGCTGTCAGGGCAGCCCGGAACAGGTGGCGATAACACAGGAATATAAAGCCCTTTTTGGCGATGATGCCTATGGGGTGATGGCGCTTTATCGTCACGATCACGACCATCACCATGACCATGACCATCAACATGAGCATGACCATCAACATGAGCATGATCATTCGGATCAGGCGGCATCCTAGCCCATAGACAGGTTTCTTAATATGCTGGAATTACTGGATAATTTTATGATACGTGCTGCCCTGGCCGGTATCGGGATGGCATTGGCTTGTGCTCCTTTGGGCTGTTTTGTGGTATGGCGGCGGATGGCCTATTTTGGCGATGCGACCGCCCATGCGGCCATTTTGGGTGTTTGTCTGGGGCTGGCGCTATCTCTGCCTGTCACTTTTGGCATTTTAATCAGTTCGGTAGCGATGGCATTATTTGTCGCCGCCTTTCAGGCACGCGGCTATGCCAGTGATACAATCCTGGGGGTGTTGGCCCATTCTGCCCTTGCCTTTGGTCTGGTAGTCGCTGCCCTTTTTCAGGATATCCGCATTGATTTAATGGCCTATTTAATTGGCGATATTTTGACGGTTGGCCGGACAGAGCTGGTGCTAATCTGGTGCGGGGCAGGGCTGGTTATCGCCCTGTTATCCTGGCGATGGTCACCGCTGATTACCGCAACATTGAACCACGAGCTGGCGGTTGCCTGCGGGGTCAATCCCGGGCGCGAGAAGCTGATATTATCGCTGGCGTTGGCGATTGTTGTGGCGGTTGCGATAAAAATAGTTGGCTTACTGCTGATAGCAGCGATGCTGATCATACCGCCTGCGAGCGCACGTATTTGGGCAAACAGCCCTGAAAAAATGGCCATATTTGCTGCCATGCTGGGCAGTGTGGCAGTGCTTGGCGGCCTGCAGCTCTCGCTTTATTTCGATACGCCAACAGGGCCTACTATTATCTGTCTTGCCAGCACCCTGTTTGTCCTGGCAAATCTGGTCGCTGGATGGCGCGTCTCTGCTTCTTGACAGGCCAGGCGGAATTTGGCTGGATACAGAGCTTCTAATTTAGATGATTGACGGGCTTTACCCAACCGACATAGGCTGGATATCAGGGGATATAAACGCCCCTTCCCTTGAGGAGTATCCATCATCGCTATTCAGCCCTTAACCTCTGATATCATTGCCAGAACCCCGACGCGTGCCGATAATATCAAAGGGGTGGTGCTGATGTGCCTTTCGATGTTTGTGTTTTCTGCGGTAGATACACAAGCTAAATATCTTACCCAGATTTTCGACCCGTTTCAGGTTGTCTGGATGCGCCAGGTGGGGCTGTTTGTGGGGGTGGTATTTTTATTGCTCTGGCGCGGAACCAGTATCCTGAAAACACAAAAAGTCGGCCTGCAACTCAGCCGCGGTGCCTGTGCGGCCTTATCCGCCTCGCTCTTTATCGTCGGGGTGTCTTATGTTCCGCTGGCCGATGCGGTAGCGGTCACCTTTATCGCGCCCTTGCTGGTCACGATTATGGCCGCTCTCTTGCTGGGCGAATATGTGGGCATTCATCGCTGGACGGCGGTGTTAATAGGGTTTGCAGGCATGCTGGTGATTATTCGCCCCGGTTTTGACAGCTTTCACCCCGCCCTTATGCTGCCATTGATTGCGGCTTTTCTATTTGCCGGCCGACAGATAATATCGCGCTTTTTATCCGGTATTGACCGCACCGAAACCACGGTTGCCTATACCGCGATTGCCTCTACTATATTGCTCAGCCTGCCACTGCCCTTTGTGTGGCAAAATCCGCAAACCCAGAGCGAATTTCTGTTGATCTTTGGTATGGCCAGCATGGCGGCGATGGGGGAATTGCTGGTCATCAAGGCGTTGGAAATTGCGTTGGCTGTTGTGGTCTCGCCCATGCAATATACAATTATCATCTGGTCCAGCTTTTATGGCTTTATGGTATTTGATCAATTGCCGGATATTTATACGCTTGGCGGGACAGCGATTATTATTCTATCCGGCCTTTATACCCTGCATAGGGAACGTCTGCGCACCCGCCAGAAGCCGGGCAAGCCTGCTGTAAAATGAAAGGATGACAAAATTCCTTAATGGCTGGATTGTTTTATCCTGACAGTGCGAATAAGCCGGTCAGATTTTCGATAAAAGAACCAGACAGCAAAAAGGGGTTTTATCATGGCATCAAAACCGAATTTCCTGATTTTTATGGTGGATCAGCTAAATGGCACCCTGTTTCCAGACGGGATGCCAGCTGATTTTCTGAAAGTCCCCCATTTGCGCCATCTGGCCAGCCGCTCGGTGCGTTTTATGCGCAATTACACGGCCAGCCCCCTATGCGGGCCTGGCCGGGCATCGTTTATGTCCGGCCAATTGCCCTCGCGCACAGGGGTATAAGATAATGCTGCCGAATTCAGCTCGGCCATTCCGACCTATGCCCATTTTTTGCGGCTGGCTGGCTGACAGACAATCCTGTCCGGTAAAATGCATTTTGTGGGCCCTGACCAGCTACATGGTTTTGAAGAGCGCCTTACCACCGATATTTATCCGGCTGATTTCGGCTGGACGCCTGATTATCGCCAGCCCGGACAGCGCATAGACTGGTGGTATCATAATCTGGGCTCGGTCACCGGGGTAGGGATAGCCGAGACTACCAATCAGCTGGAATATGATGATGAGGTTGCCCATTTTGCCTGTCAGAAACTCTATCAGCTTGCCAGAGGCCGAGAGGACCGGCCATGGTGCCTCACTGTCAGCTTTACCCATCCGCATGACCCCTATGTGGCACGGCGGAAATATTGGGATTTATATACCGATTGCCCGGCCTTGCACCCGGATATTCCGGCGCTGGATTTTGACCAGCATGATCCCCATTCCAGACGGTTATTTATCGCCAATGATTATCAAAATTTTGATATATCACCCAGCGATATCGCCCGTTCCAGACAGGCATATTTTGCCAATATTTCCTATCTGGATGAAAAAAGTGGCGACGTGCTGGCGGTGCTGAAAAATACCCGTATGGCAGAGGATACCATCATTTTATTCTGCTCGGATCATGGCGATATGCTGGGCGAGCGCGGCTTATGGTTCAAGATGAGCTTTCTGGAAGGCTCGGCCAGAACCCCGCTGTTGATTTCAGCTGCCGGTCTGCCATCCCGAAAGATAGACAGGGCAGTATCGAACCTGGATATCCTGCCCACATTATGCGATCTGGCAGGGCTGGACATGACCCAGATTGAGCCCTGGACAGATGGCGAGAGCTTGCTGCCGATTATCCTGAGCGATAAACAGCGCGCAGCCGTGCCGATGGAATATGCCGCAGAAGGCTCTTATGCCCCGTTGGTGGCAATGGTTGACGGAGCGATGAAATATATTGTTTGCGCCCTTGACCCGGATCAAATGTTTGACCTGGCGGGCGACCCGCATGAGCAGGTTAATCTGGCAGATGCGCCGCGCTGGGCAGAGACAGCCCAAAAAATGCGCCGAAAGATAGAGGAAAAATGGTCACTATCTGCCTTTGATGATGCGGTGCGCCACTCGCAATCACGCTGGCTGATTGTCTATCAGGCCTTGCGAAATGGCAATTATTTCCCATGGGATTATCAGCCTTTGCAACAAGCCTCCGAGAGATATATGCGCAATCACATGGATTTGAATATCCTGGAAGAACAGCAACGTTTTCCGCGCGGGGAATAGGGCGTAGCTGTCTATTTTTCAAAAGAGTAGAAAAATTTTACGATATGCGCGTTCCGCTACTTGTTTTTTATGTATTTTTGCTCGAAAGTTGTTCAGCCATCGCAGATGGCCTGCATGGCAAGGATAGCGAGATAGGCAGTCTTGCCGCATCGCGACTAGTGAAAAGTAGAAATGGATAAAGATATGTCAGCGATTACCCCTGATTTGTTAGATAATATTCGCAGCCAATTTTCCCAGGTTGATAGCTGCCCGGTACAGGGACAGCGCGTGTTTTTTGAAAATGCTGGCGGGGCGCTTACCCTCAATAGCGTGGTGGATTGCTCAAAAACCTATGCCGCTATTCCCGATAATCAGGGGCGGGATAATCCTGGCTCGCACGAGCTGGTACGGGTGATTAACCAGACAAAGGCCGATTTGCGGGTCTTTATGAATGCCCCGGATGGCCAGTTTTTCGTTGGCGAGAGCGGCACAGAACTGATTTTCAGGCTGGTGATGAATGCCTGTCTGGGTAGTGCATCAGACGGGATTGTTCTTGGCTCTACGGTTGAACATCCTGCGACCAGAAGCGCCTGTCATCGCTGGGCAGGTATTTCTGGCAAAACCCACAAGCTGATTGCCCATGATGATGCGAGCGGCCTGGTAAGTGCAGAAGAATACGCCAAAGCTGTAACCCCTGATACGCGTGTTGCAACGATTTTGCATACCTCGCCTGTTACCGGCATGGGGATGGATGTGGCTGCGATCTCCAAAGCTATCCGCGCGGTCGCCCCGGATTGTTTTATCATTGTCGACGGTATTCAGCATGCCGCCCATGGGCTGATGGATATCGCGGCCTATGATATTGATGGCTATGTTATCTCGCCCTATAAAATGTTCTCGCGTCATGGCTATGGTCTGGCCTGGATTTCTGATCGTTTGACCCAGTTGCCGCATGACAGCCTGGTCGATGGCCCGGCTGAAAATTGGGAACTTGGTACACGCGATACAGGCTCTTATGCCACTATGCTCGAAGTGATGAATTATCTGGACTGGCTGGGCGGACAGGTTGCGCCCGATGCAAAAGGCCGGGACAGATTTGTTGCCGCTGGCAAGGCTATTCATGCCCATGAAAAAACCCTGACAGATGCAATGATCCACGGGACAGGCAATCTGGACGGGCTGGCAGAAATGGAAAAGGTGCATATCATTGGCGGTGTGGATAATCCGGCACGTGAAGGGCTGGTCTCTTTATATGTGGATGGCGTGTCCTCTGTGGATGTGGTGGCCAAATTAAATGCCCAAGGCATTCGCACCCATCTGCGCAAAGCTGATCATTATTCCGGCAATATCCTGAACCCTCTGGGGCTGGATGGCTGTGTTCGGGTATCGATGTGCCATTATAATTCTACTCATGAGGTGGCCCAGTTTCTGGCCGCGATGAAAGAAATAGCTGCCTAGATAAAGGTTTAAAAAAAATCAGCTGGCTGGCGTTTGTTTCTGCCGAGAGATGATCGCCAGCCCGCCAAATACCAGCACACATGCCAGAATATGAAAAAGATGCAATGCCTCATTTAAAATGAGGATGCCAAGTGCCGCGCTATAGACAGGTACCAGATTGCTGAACACGCCTGCCCGTGCAGGGCCAATTAAATCGACCCCCCGCATATAGAATATCTGCGATAAAAAAGACGGCACAAACGCCACAAACAGGATAACCAGCCAGCTTTGCAAATCATCTGGCCATAATAATCCGGTGGTCAGGCTTTCGGCTAATAACAGGGGTAGCGATAATAGCCATGCCGCAATCGCCAGAAAAAACATCATGGTGAAATTGCTGATTTTTGGCCGATTACGCAACCCAATCGTATAGCCGCTATAAAACAGACAAGCCAGTAACATCAACCAGTCCCCCTGATTGATGGCCAGTTGGGCCAATATCTGGATATCGCCTTTTGCGATAATGATGACCACCCCTATCATGGTCAGGGCTGTGCCAGCCAGCTGCAGGGTAGTCAGCCGATTGCGAAAAATAATGGCTGCGCCGAGGATGATATAGGCAGGCATGGTACATTGAATAATGCCCAGATTAATTGCGGTGGTATATTGGGCAGCGGTATAAAAAAGAGCGTTAAAAAAGGTAAAGCCAAAACCGGCCATCGCAAACACCCATTTCAGCCGTCCCTTTATCAGGGGCAGTGCCTGTGGCCAGCTATGGCGCTGGGTATAGGCCAGCAATCCGGCAACAATCGTCCAGCGCATAAAGACAACAACCATCGGCGATATCTCGCCCACTGCCAGGCGGCCAGCAACGGTATTGCCAGCCCAGCCCAGCGCGGCCAGAGATAAGATAAGCGGCGCATTGGAATAAATATAGCGCCTGAAGAATTCGGTCATAAAATCTGGCTGCCTGTTATGTCTGGCTCGCGATAAAGCCGGTCAGCGTATCGGCCAGAATATGTGGCTGCTCTACGCATGGAATATGCCCTGCCCCCTTGATAAGTTTGAAATCTGCACCGGGGATCATATTGGCCATCTCCAGTACCAATTCAGGCGGGGTTGAGCCATCTTCCTCGCCCACCACACAGATAACCGGCAGGTCAATTTTTGCAGCATCCTCACGCAGGTCTGTATCGCGAATAGCCGCCGCTGTCCCTAAATAGCCCTCGATAGGCACACGCAAAAACATATTCGAATAGCCATCCAGCTCTGCTGTGTGATGGGTATGAAAATTCCGGGTAAACCAGCGTTCCATATTGGCTTTCAGCAATCCTGCCATACCCTCGCGCCGAACAGTTTCTATACGTTCTTCCCACATGGGCGGTGTGCCAATTTTCGGGGCGGTATCGCACAGTATCAGCGCACTGGCCAAATCCGGCCGCAGCCTGGACAGGCGCATCGCAATCAGCCCGCCCACAGAAAGCCCGCAAATCACCGCGTTGGAAATTTCCAGCCTGTCCATCAACGCGATAAGGTCATTGACATGATCGTCCATCTGATAAGGAGATTGGCCAATATCGGACAGCCCATGCCCGCGCTTGTCATAGGTCAGCATCGGGAATTTTCCGGCCAGCTGGACAATCACATCGCGCCAGATACGAAAATCAGTCGCCAGCGAGTTGATAAAGACAATGGTAGGCGCATCTTCTGGCCCGCTAATTTGCTGATAATGAAGGGTAACATTATTAAGGGTTACAAATTGCATAGCCTTGTCTTTCCTTAAAACAGATGAGGCACAAAAAATTCAAAATATAAAAACCAGGCACTAAAAATTCAGAATATGCTGGCGGAGGTCGTCTGGAATATAGCGTCATGTTGTCATATAAAAGGGCGAAAAACCAGCCCTGATTAGCCCGGTTTATCGGCCAGGCAAATCGGGCTGTAACAGGCGGCTTATCCGGCCAATAATCAAAGGCGTTAGATATAAAGGCACCTGATACATAGCCGTGAAGAGCGCAAAAACAGGCTCTGGCGGCAGGGCGGCAAAATAAAGCCCGACATTTCGATTGCCGGTGACAATCGCCAATACCTGAATAGGGGCAGCGTGCCGGGCAAGGATATAGCCAAGCCCCAATAGCACAATTTGTGCACCCATATTCATGGCAAAGGCCAGCGCACATAAATAAAAGGCCAGCACAGGTTGCTGCACTATAACCACCGCCACCCCGTTAAACACAGGAATTAAGAAGACAAGCATCGCCAGCGCAGATAGCCCGTCAAAAACATGGCGATTATCCTCTATTTTTTTCCGCCCCAGATAGGTCTGTCCCAAATAGGCGATGAAGGTGCCGCCACAGATCATCCCGGCCAGCTTGAAAAATAGCCCGAGCTGGTCAATCGCTGCGATATCCGATAACAGCCAGCCCGCCATAAATGGCCCGGTAAAGGGTGCAGCAAGGCTGGTCAGTACCACAATCTCCATCGCCAATGCCGCGCGAAAGCCCAACAAGGTACATATCCAGACAGTTGAGGCAATAGGCGGGGCAACGGCAAACCAGATAAGGCTGGGGTAATAAAGGGTCGCCAGGCCGCTTATCTGTGCCAGCATGACATATAAAACCGGGATAAGGCATAAAATAAACAGGGTGATAGAAAGGGTAAGGGCCAGTCTTTTAAAGGTAAAGGCCAGCAAGGCCGTTGCCTTTAAATCAAGCCGTATCATCGAGGCAGCATAAATAAAGGTGATATTTATCGGCAGGATAATATCCCAGCGCAACGCCATATCCGGCAGGATAAGTGCAATTAGTATCCCGACAGGCAACGCCAGGCGCGCATGGCGGCCAAGGCCGCGTAAAGCGGATAGAACCACTTTTATCCCTCCTCGGACGACAAGGGAAATGCCCGTGGGGACAAGCTGGCCTGAAACCACAAAATAAAATTATATATCGAAAAAACCGGCAAGCCGGTTGCCGCGCGGATGGCAGCAGCATACGGCACCATATTGGTGCATTCCAGCACGATTGCGCCCACAGACGGGTCTTTGGCTAACTGGATGGCGGCATCGATATTATCGCGGCGGGCAGCTGCAATATCCATCTCGGCCTCGCTATCCAGAATAGCGCGGGTAAATTCCTGGCCGCCTTCGGTTGTGGCGATGGGAGTGGTGTCCGGCACACCGGCTGACGCCAGATGGGCGGGGGTAAGCGAGCGGGCACTAATGGTTAAGATGCCGGCTTTTTTGCCAGCGGGCAGCAGGCTGTTGACCATCGCAACCTGCATCAGGCTGGAGGTGGCGACCGGCACCTGCAAGGCGCGGGATAATTCTTGCTGATACAGCGCCAGAAAGCCGCAATTTGTGGTAATGCCATCGACCCCGTCTGCGACCAACTCGCGCCCGGCCTCGATAAAATTTTCCAGCATATTTTTTGCCTGTCCCCTTACCACCCGGTCTGGTGAAGCGTTGCGGACAATTTTATAATGAACCGGAAAAGGCCAGGTCAGGGCATTGCCCATATCGCCTAGTATACGCGGAAACCGGGCATCCAGCATCAATATACCCACACTTGCCCCGTAAAGGGGTTTGCCACCTTTAACGCGCATATCCTTTGTATCTCCTCTTGCGCTGTTTGTTGTCAGTATAAGATGAATTTTTACAGATAGCTATGCAGAAACGATGCGGGTGATCTAAGATTGACACGAGGCAGAAAGATTAACACGATAGATTTTTTTAAATAGTTTCTTTCCAGCTGATTTTTGGGGTGGATATATCATGCAAAAGACAAATTCATTAACCGGCGCAGAAGCGGTTGTGCGTATGCTGGAGGCCTATGATGTGCGCCATATTTTTGGCCTTTGCGGGGATACCACCCTGCCTTTTTATGACGCGCTGGCACGCCTTGATCACAAGATGACCCATCTTCTGACCCGCGATGAGCGTCATGCCGGCTATATGGCAGATGGCTATGCACGGGTAACCGGCAAGCCCGGTATTTGCGAAGGCCCGTCGGGGGGCGGGGCAACCTATATTCTGCCCCCTGTTGTTGAGGCAAATGAAAGCTCTGTGCCGATATTGGCGATTACCACAGATGTGGCAACCACCTCGCGCGGGAAATATCCGCTGACCGAACTGGATCAAAAAGCGCTGTTTTCCAGCATCACGAAATGGAATGATAGTCTGGACAAAGCCTCCAGCCTGCCTGGCCAAATCCGCGCCGCCTTTCGGGCTATGACCACTGGCCGGCCAGGCGCGACCCATCTTGCCCTGCCCTTTGACACCCAAAAAGCAGAAGTTGATCCCGAAGATATCTGGGCAGAACCGCGCCATCAGACCTTTCCCAGCGAGCGAAGCGCCCCAGACCCGGCGGCGATAGAAGAGGCTGCCCAGAGGCTGTTAAAGGCAAAATGCCCGGTGATGGTATGTGGCGGCGGGCCGGTAATTGCCGGGGCGATGGATATTGTCCGGCAGCTGGCAGAGACATTAAATATGGTGGTCGCCACCACAGTCTCGGGGCAGGGGGTTATTGCTGAAACCCATCCGAATGCGCTGGGTGTGGTGGGATCAAATGGCGGTGTACCCGCTACCAGAGCGGTGATGGATAAAGCCGATTTGGTGCTGTTTGTGGGCTGCCGTGCCGGATCGGTTACAACCGAACGCTGGTGCAGTCCCGATAAATCTGTGGCGGTTATTCATATCGATAGCGACCCGATGGTGTTGGGTGCAAATTACCGAACCGAAATTGCGATATGTGCAGATGCCTATCTGGGGCTATCTGCCTTGCTGGGCGCTTGCCGGGACAAAAAACAGCCCTTTGATTTTGGCGGGGCAGATATTGTACGCGCTGCCTGGTCACAAAAGCTGGAGGCCTTTCTGGCACTGGCAGGCTCTGACCAGCAGCCCATTACCCCTGAGCGGGTAATCCATAGCCTGTCAAACTGTCTGGATGATGATGCGGTGGTGGTTGCCGACCCTGGCACGCCTTGCCCGTATGTTTCTGCCCATTATCGCTGGCGCAAGGCCGGGCGGAATTTCATTTCCAACCGCGCCCATGGTGCGCTGGGGTTTGCACTGGCGGCCTCTATGGGCGCCCATATTGGCAGGCCATCTGTTAAAACAGTTAATCTGATGGGCGACGGGTCTTTCGGGTTTTGCTGCGGCGAGTTTGAAACCATGACCCGCTACAGGATGCCGATTACCTCTATTGTGTTTTCCAATTCAACCTATGGCTGGATTAAGGCAGGTCAAAATGCCGGCTTTGATAAACGTTTCTATAATGTGGATTTCGGGCGAACCGATCATGCGGCTGTGGCGGCGGCCTTTGGGGTGAAAAGCTGGCGTGTGGAAGACCCGGCAGAATTGGAAGGCGTGTTAAAACAGGCCATTGCCCATGATGGCCCCAGCCTTGTTGATGTGATTGCCCAGCCTTTGCACCAGGCGGCTGCCCCGGTTTCGGAATGGGTGGCATAATTTCTTTATAAAAAAGGGTTTTAAGAAAGCTTATCAAAGCAGGTATGTGAAATGGAAAAAACGGATATTATCATCATTGGTGCTGGCATTGTGGGCGTTTCTACCGCCCTGGAGCTGCAAAAAAAGGGATTGTCGGTCACGCTGCTAGATAAAAGCGGGCCAGCCGAAGGGGCAAGCTATGGTAATGGCGGGATATTAGCCTCTTGCTCGGTTGTGCCGGTTACCACGCCTGGCCTCATCAGCAAAGCCCCGGGTATGTTGTTTGACCCCAAACAGCCTTTGTTTCTGAAATGGTCCTATCTGCCCAAATTGATGCCATGGCTGGTAAAATATCTGAAACATGCCAATGTGGCCGATACCAGGAGAATTGCCAATGCGCTGATGCCGATTGTCGGCGACTCGCTGGCCGATCATCAGGCCCTGGCCAAAGGTACAGGCGCAGAAAAATGGATAGAGCCTTGCGATTATCTATATGTCTATAATGACCGCGCCCATTATGAAAAAGACAGTTTTGGCTGGCAAGTTCGGCGCGAACATGGCTTTCACTGGACAGAGCTGGAAGGCGAAGTCTTTCACCGCTATGACCCGGCTTTTGATAAATCACTGGGATTTGCGGTCTGCCTGGGCCAGCATGGCAGAATTACCAGCCCGGGCGATTATGTCAAAGCCCTTGCCGCGCATTTTGTCAAACAGGGCGGGCATTTGCATATCGCAGAAGTGGACGCTGTTTTGCGCGAAAATGGCCAGGTGACAGGGGTACGCGCTGGCGGCCAGAATATCTATGCAGACAAGGTTGCGGTGACCACCGGGATCTGGTCAGGGCCATTGGTAAAACAGCTTGGCCTGTCTATACCCCTTGAGGCCGAGCGCGGCTATCACATAGAATTATGGGAGCCAAATATAGTGCCAAAAGCCCCGGTGATGGTGGCCTCTGGTAAATTTGTGGTAACGCCAATGGCCGGGCGCATAAGGCTGGCAGGGGTGGTAGAATTTGGCGGAACAGAGCTGGCCCCGTCCGAGCCGCCCTTTGCCTTGCTAAAGGAAAATATTCAAAAAGCCATGCCGGAATTGCGATGGAAAGAGATGACCAGCTGGATGGGTTTTCGCCCCGCCCCGTCTGACTCTATCCCCCTGATAGGGGAGTTGGACAAAAATAGCGGTATCTATCTGGGCTTTGGGCATCATCATGTGGGGCTGACAGGCGGGCCCAAGACAGGCCGTTTGCTGGCGCAGATGATGACAGGCCAAACCCCGAATTTGGATATAACGGCCTATAGCCCGTCCAGATTCAGATAGAAGAGGCTGTTCTTCGCCTAAGTCTTGACAAGTGGGGTGAAACATTGTGCTGTTAGGTATGCTAAATTTCTAATGCTGGCGAAAAACTGCCTAATGTTAAGGTCGAAATGTTTTTGAAGCCGTCCGCATCGGGATGAAAAAGGAGGAAGAAAATGAAAGCTATCAAGACCACAATGATTGCCGCTGCTGCGGTAATGGCAGCAAGCGCTGCTTCTGCTGAAAAATGGGATATGCCAATGGCCTATTCCGGTTCGAATTTCCATTCGGTAACCGGGGCTGAATTCGCAAAATGTGTAACAACAGGCACAGGCGGGGATATCGAGATTACCACGCATCCGTCAGGGTCACTGTTCAAGGGCGCGGATATCAAGCGTGCTGTCCAGACAGGCCAGGTGCCTATTGGCGAGAGACTGCTTTCCGGCCACCAGAATGAAGCCGCTATTTTTGGTTTCGACTCTGTACCGTTTCTAGCGACATCTTTTGACCAGTCAGACAAATTATGGAAAGCGGCAAAGCCGGTACTGGAAAAAACACTGGCCGATCAAAATCTGACCCTGCTTTATGCGGTTCCGTGGCCACCACAGGGATTATATTTCAAAAAAGAAGTGAAATCTGTTGCCGATATGAAGGGGATTAAATTCCGTTCATATAACAACACAACCACCCGTTTTGCCGAATTAACCGGTATGTTGCCAGTTGTTATCGAAGCGGCTGAAATTTCACAGGCTTTTGCGACAGGTGTGGCAGAATCGATGATTTCTTCCGGGGCAACCGGCTATGACAGAAAAGTATGGGAATCGCTGACACATTTCTATGAAGTGGATGCGTGGATGCCAAGAAACTATGTCATTATCAACAGCGATGTCTGGAATGGTGCAAGCCAGGCGAATAAAAATGTTATTCAGGGCTGTGCCGAAATCGCTGAATATGCCGGTACATGGCGGGCAAAGGAATATACCGGCTTCACACTGGCAGGTTTGCGTGCCGGCGGTATGACAGTTGAGCCAGCTGGTGCCGGGCTAAAGAGCGAGTTTGAAGAAATTGGCAAGGTTATGATGGCAGACTGGCTGAAAGATGCTGGCAAGGACGGCCAGGCTCTTGTAGATGCCTTTCGCAAAATGAACTAACCTGTAAATTCTGAATATACCATCTAAAATTACAGAGGAAGGCTTGTGTGCTTTCCTCTGTAATGAGAAATTTAATTTACCAATTTTTGATAAATCATTTGAAATAAATTGACTAAAATCGGGGCGGGGGGATTTTATGTTTATGCAGAGAATGAGAAATATTCTGGATGGGCTGTATCTGGCCTCTGGCATCGCTGCTGCGTTTTGCCTTATTGCTATTTTATTTCTTATCGTTATCCAGATGCTGGCCAGATGGACTGGCGAGATGTTTCCAGGGGCGCCAAATTATGCTGGCTATGCAATGGCAGCCGCCAGTTTCCTTGCGTTTGCCAATGCCCTTAATCGCGGGGCGCATATACGGGTCTCTATCCTTTTAAATGCTGTTTCACCTTTCTGGAACCGGATAATTAACACAGGATGTTTTATCGTTGGCACGGCCATCGCGTGGTATTTTGTTTATTATGCTACGCGCTTTACCTATTGGTCATGGAAGTTTCACGAGGTCTCGCAAGGCCAGGATGCAACCGCGCTATGGATACCGCAATCGGCAATGGTGGTGGGGTCTGTTATTCTTGCCATTGCCCTTACAGATAATCTGATACATTTGCTAATTCATGGTGAGGACAGGGTTGTAAAGTCTGAAATAGGCACCTCAGGTGAATAGGAAACAGGGAATAACGATATGGAAAACTTGTCTATTATAATTCTTTTTCTATTTATTTTATTCACGCTTCTTGGCGCCGGGGTTTGGGTTGGCCTGGCGCTGATGGGTGTTGCCTGGGTGGGGATGGAATTATTTACCACACGTCCTGTTGGCGATGTGATGATCACGACTGTTTGGGCATCTTCGTCTTCCTGGACATTGACGGCCCTGCCGCTATTTATCTGGATGGGCGAAATTTTATACCGAACGCGATTATCCGAAGATATGTTTAAGGGGCTTTCGCCCTGGATGCGGGGATTGCCAGGCGGGCTGGTTCATACAAATATTGTGGGCTGTACTGTCTTTGCTGCGGTTTCCGGCTCGTCTGCTGCCACGCTGACAACCGTGGGAAAGATGTCGATACCGGAATTGCGAAAGCGCGAGTATCCCGAACCTATTGTCATTGGGACGTTGGCAGGTGCGGCAACGCTGGGGCTGATGATCCCGCCCTCGCTTACCCTGATTGTCTATGGGGTGACGATTAATGAATCCATTACAAAATTGTTTTTTGCCGGTATTCTGCCCGGTCTTGTTCTGGCGTTGATGTTTATGACCTATGTGGCGATTTATTCCAAAATGTCAAAAACATGGAATCCGAAAATTGATCCGGTAATGACGTTTACCGAAAAATTGAAAAATTCTCGCTTCCTGATACCGGTTCTGTGTTTGATTGCGGTTGTTATCGGGTCGATGTATTTCGGCTTTGCGACCGCAACAGAGGCAGCGGCATTCGGGGTGATAGGTGCGCTTATTCTGGCTGCCGCACAGGGAACCCTGACACCGCAAACCTTTTCTGCCAGCCTGATGGGGGCTACCCGCACCTCGGCGATGATCGCACTTATTTTGGCGGGGGCAGCGTTTTTATCCCTGTCCATGGGCTTTACCGGATTGCCACGGGGGCTGGCAAACCTTATCGCAGATTTCAATTTGACCAAATTTGAATTGCTGATGGTATTGCTGGTTTTCTATATCATTCTGGGTATGTTTTTGGATGGTATCTCGTCTGTTGTGCTGACAATGGCGGTTGTCGAGCCGATGATCCGGCAGGCAGGCATAGACCTGATTTGGTTTGGCATTTTCATCGTGGTGGTGGTCGAAATGGCACAAATTACACCGCCAATCGGATTTAATCTGTTTGTCTTGCAAGGGATGACCGGGCATGAGATGAGCTTTATCGCCCGGGCAGGGTTTGCCATGTTCCTGATTATGGTGTTGATGGTATTTGTGCTTATCGCCTTTCCAGAGCTGGCGACATGGCTTCCCGACAATATCCGCCAGCAACCAGGTTAAAAAAAGACAGATGACAGATAACACCCCTTTTTGTGTCGCGGTTGACTGGGGTACTTCCTCATTTCGAAGCTGGCTTCTGGATGGCGCAGGCCAGTGCCTTGCCCATCATGCCGGGCCCTATGGTATCCGCCAGATAGCCGATAAATCCTTTGCCGATATTCTGGCAGATGCCCGTCATGCGCTGGGGGGAGGCGCGCGCGCCCTGCCAGTGATTATGTGCGGTATGATAGGCTCTGCCCAGGGCTGGCAAGATGCAGGATATTTGCAAAAAACAGCTGGTATTAGCGCATTGGCCGCAGCGGCATCTAAAATAAAAAGCGCAGAAAATATCTGGATTGTGCCCGGTATCCAATCTGTTTCAGATGACGGGCTGGCCGATGTGATGCGCGGCGAGGAAACCGCCCTTGCCGGTATTCTGGCACAATATCAGATAAGGGATGGATTATTTTGTCTGCCCGGTACCCATTCAAAATGGGTGACGGTAAGGGGGGCAGAAATTACCAGCCTGTCCAGCTTTATGACCGGCGAGGTGTTTGATCTGATGCGCCGCCATTCTATCCTCAGCCCCTTTATGGAACAGCCAAAAGATAGCGAGGAGGAAAAAGATAGAGAGGGTTTTTTACACGGGCTGGAGCTGGCAAGGGGATCGCTTGGTTTGCTGCATCACCTGTTTGCCATACGGGCAGGTATTTTGACCGGAAAATTTGCCGCCTCTTCGGCTTCGGCATTGCTCTCCGGGCTGTCTATCGGGACAGAGATGGTGCATATCGCGCCGATGGCGGCCGCGCAAAACGGGACGGTATATCTGAATGCTGCCGGGGTGATGGCAGGCTTATATCAAACTGCCCTGACCCATTTTGATATCGGCTATCAGCTGATCGATGGCGAGGCGGCAAGCTGTGCCGGATTATATGAAATCGCCCGCCATATTTTCCAGGATTAATCTGGTAAAAAAATCTTGTGCATAGGGCGAAAAAATTTGCGAATTCTCTTTGCATCCCTAAATTTTTATCGCCATTATTTCGGGATAAATTTGCGGTTCGCTGAAATATTAAAATGGAAAAATAGATGCCCGATAGTCTGCCGGCAAAAGAACAGCTTCTGGAT
>JAURQT010000022.1 GCA_030835985.1 Alphaproteobacteria bacterium | reverse complement strand
TCGACAGAACCCTGAGTTTGACCTTGTAGCGCATCGCCAGCTCGACCGAGCGGGTTTGCAAAACCTTCGCCCCGAGCGATGCAAGCTCCAACATTTCTTCAAACGCAATGCGGTCGAGCTTGCGCGCCTTGGACGTGATCCGCGGGTCGGTGGTATAAACCCCGTCCACATCGGTATAGATATCGCATCTATCTGCCTGTAATGCGGCTGCCAGTGCCACCGCAGAAGTATCCGAGCCGCCCCGCCCAAGCGTGGTTATCCGCCCTTCCGGGCTAATCCCCTGAAAACCGGCTGCGACCACTACCTGACCCTGTTCCAGCCGCTCGGCAATCACGCTTGTGTCAATATGTTCAACCCGTGCTGCCCCATGCACCCCATCTGTCTGGAACGGGATTTGCCAGCCCAGCCAGGAACGTGCATCCACCCCGATATTTTGCAAGGCGATGGCCAGCAAGCCAACTGTTACCTGCTCGCCTGTGGCAACGATTGTGTCATATTCACGGGCATCATGGATGGGCCCGATATCGCGTGCCCATTCCACCAGCTGATTGGTTGTCCCGGCCATAGCCGAGACCACAACCGCCACCTGATAGCCAGCGTCAATTTCTGTCTTTACCCGTTGAGCAACGGCTCTGATCCTGTCCAGATCCGCAACAGAAGTGCCCCCAAATTTTTGAACAATGCGTCCCATTATGCGTGTTTATTCCTGAAAATTTTTATCTTGTCTTTACCCGAATTATGCGATGTTGCGCACAGCTTTACGGCCCGCCCCGCAAAATTCACACCAAAATTGTTTTCCCTGATACAACAAAAGCTATATTTATTAAAGGATATCTTAATCAAATTTACAGGATGAAGAAGGTGGGCAGAAAAACCAGCACCTCGAAAACAGCCCAGGCCGGCTCTACCATTGATAGCCAGGATATTGCCCGCTTTGATGCGCTGGCACAAGAATGGTGGGATCCAAATGGTGCGATGCGCCCTTTGCATCTATTTACCCCTGTCCGCATAGACTATTTACGGCGCACCGCCCGTCATGCCGGCCTGACCGATAAGGCCGGGCGTCTGGAAAATCGGGAAATTCTGGATATTGGGTGCGGCGGCGGCTTGCTGGCAGAGCCTATTGCCCGGCTTGGCGCAAAACTTACCGCCATTGATGCCTCTGAAGGGGCCATTGCAGCCGCAAAAGCCCATGCAAGCCAGCAAAATCTGGCAATAGATTACCGCCAGACCAGCTCGGAGATATTGGCGGCCGAGCAGGAATATCAGGCACGATTTGATTTTATCTATGCCTCGGAAGTCATCGAACATGTTACTGACCGGCCAGCCTTTTTAGCCGCGATGGTCAAAATGCTAAAGCCGGACGGGGTCATCGCCATCACCACGATAAATAAAAGCCTGCCATCTTTATTGCTGGCAAAATTTGCCGCGGAATATCTGTTGCGTATTGTACCGGCTGGCACCCATCAATTCAGCCAGTTCGTCTCGCCGCAAACCTTGCGCGCAGAATGTGGCGATGCCGGCATATTAATAGATGATATCACCGGCTTTGCCCCGGATTTAACAGGCGGTTTTCGGATGACATCCATGACAGCGATAAATTACGGCCTGTCCGGCCAGCTTCGCTAAGGCTTTTTTTTTCAAAGATAAACCCTAATGTTCCGGCGGCAGATCCGGCAGGGGCATAATGTCCACCCCCTCTTCCAGCAATTCTTCGGTTTCCTGTCTGGTACAGGTGCCGTAAATATTATTTTCCTCTGCTTCGCCTTTATGGATTTTGCGTGCCTCTTCGGCAAATTTATCGCCGACATTGGTGAATTCTGATAAAACTGTTTTGCGCAATTGCTGAACGGCCATCCGCAGGGCGGTATGATAGGCCGCCCCCTCCGGGCTGCCAGAGGCCATGACAGCAGCAGGTGCAGAAACAGGTTTTTTGTCCTCTATCCCTGGAGCTGGGGCTGATTGTGCCGCTTTTTCCGCGATACGGGCTTTTGTCTTTGGCGTGGAAAGATTAGGGGCTGACAGCTGTTTTTTCACCTCGAGACTGCCACAATAGGGGCAATCTATCAGCCCTTTTGCGGCTTGCTCTCCCAGCGCATCTGCACTTGCGAACCAGCCTTCAAATTCATGGCTATTTTCACATATAAGCGCAAATTTCTTCATCTTCCTCTCTTATCTCAATTCCCGGACTCAATTTCCGGCCAGCCTCACAGGAGGATTTGGTTACAGCTTGCCATGGCAATGTTTATATTTGCGCCCGGAACCGCACGGACATGGGGCATTGCGTGGCACTTTGCTATCGGCGATGGCTGCACCTGCTTGCGGCGGCGGCAGCGCATCTTGTGTCTCTGCCCCTGTATCGGGCGATTGAACCTCAACATGCGAGAGCGCCAGCGTCACCGTCCGGCGCATAGAGCCCAGCATAACTTCAAACATATTAAAGGCTTCCCGCTTATATTCATTTAGCGGGTCTTTTTGGGCATAGGCACGCAGATTAATGCCCTGCCGCAATTGTTCCAGCTGCAATAAATGTTCTTTCCATTGCTGATCCAGCACTTGCAGCAGAAGTGATTTTTCGGCCATCCGCATTATTTCAGGGCCAAAGCGTACCGCCTTTTCTGCCATATAGCTATCAGACAGATTTTGCAGCCGCTCTGTTATTTCTTCATCGGCTATGCCATCTTCGGCAATCCAGTCCGAGGCCGGTATTTCCAGCCCCAATATTTGATACGATGCGCCTTGTAATTTTTCGCCATCCCATTGGTCAGCAAAGCTGCCTGCCGGAATAGCCTCCTCGACAATTTGAAAGATAGCATCATAGCGCATCTCGCGCACCGTTTCGCTGACATCTGCGGTATGCATAATCTCGCGCCTCTGGGCAAACACCACCTGGCGCTGATCATTCATCACATCATCATATCGCAGCAATTGTTTACGAATTTCAAAATTATGGGCTTCAACCTTGGATTGGGCTTTTTCCACGGCTTTGTTGATCCAGGTGTGGGTAATCGCCTCGCCTTCTTCCAGCCCCAGCTTTTGCAGCATACCATCCAGCCGCTCGGAGCCAAAAATACGCATCAGATCATCTTCGAGCGATAAAAAGAATTTTGACGCGCCCGGATCGCCCTGACGCCCGGTACGACCGCGCAGCTGGTTATCAATACGGCGGCTTTCATGGCGTTCTGTGCCCATCACATACAACCCGCCAGCCGCAAGGGCTTTTTCTTTCAGTGTTTCAATTTCGCTGGCTATTTTTTCTGCTTTTTTGGTGTCTATCTTGCCATCTGCGCCAGTGGCTTCTTCGGCAATGCGCATATCATAATTGCCGCCCAGCTGAATATCTGTGCCGCGTCCGGCCATATTGGTTGCGATGGTTACCGCACCCGGCACACCTGCCAGCGCGATAATCTTTGCCTCTTCTTCATGGAAACGGGCATTCAAAACCTTGTGGGTTATCTTGCGCGCACTCAATGCCCTGGACAGCAATTCCGATTTTTCAATACTGACTGTCCCAACCAGAACAGGCTGGCCTTTTTTCTGAGACGCCTCTATCTGGGCAATAACCGCACCATCTCTCTCTTTGGAGGTGCGATACACCTCATCATCTGAATCGATGCGTGATACAGGCCGGTTGGTTGGAATAGCGGTGACTTCCAGCTTATAGATCTCTGAAAATTCCCCGGCTTCGGTAAGGGCGGTGCCTGTCATTCCTGCCAGCTTGTCATACAGGCGGAAGTAATTTTGATAGGTAACCGAGGCCAGCGTTTGATTTTCTGGCTGAATCGCAACCTTTTCCTTGGCTTCGATCGCCTGATGCAAGCCATCTGAATAGCGCCGGCCATCCATTGCCCGTCCGGTAAATTCATCAATAATCGTCACCTGTCCCTGGCGCACCATATAATGCGTATCGCGCTGGAATAATTTATGCGCGCGCAAAGCCTGGGTCATGTGATGCAACAGGCTGACATTGGCAATATCATACAGGCTGCCTTCGGTCATCAGCCCGGCTTCTATCAATAATTCTTCGGCATGCTGCACGCCTGTTTCGGTAAAGGTAACCGAGCGTGCCTTTTCGTCCAGTTCAAAATCTTCTGGTGTTAGCGCGCCTATCAGACCGTCCACGCCGACATATAGCTCGGTAGAGGTTTCTGCAGGGCCTGAGATAATAAGCGGTGTTCTGGCCTCATCGATCAGGATAGAATCAACCTCATCCACAATGGCAAAATGATGGTCGCGCTGAACCATATCCTCAAGCGAGAATTTCAGATTATCGCGCAGATAATCAAAGCCAAACTCATTGTTTGTGCCATAGGTTACATCACATTGATAGGCGCGGCGACGCGCATCATCATCCAGCCCTGCCACAATACAGCCAACACTCAAACCCAGATATTCATAAACCTGTCCCATCCAGCCCGCATCGCGGCTGGCCAGATAATCATTGACCGTTACCACATGCACGCCCTTGCCAGACAACGCATTCAGATAGACCGCCAGCGTTGCGACCAGCGTTTTACCCTCGCCTGTTTTCATCTCGGCAATGCCGCCCTGATGCAGGACAAGCCCGCCTATCAGCTGAACATCAAAATGGCGCTGTCCCAATGTCCGGCGCGCGGCCTCTCTGACAGTGGCAAAGGCGTCTATCAGCAGATCATCTTCGCTTTGCCCGGCTTTCAGGCGTTCACGAAATTGTTCTGTCATGCCTTTCAAGGCATCGTCACTCAGCGCGGAAAATTCTGATTCGCGTGTATTTACATCAGCAATTCTGGCTTCCAGCCTTTTAATTTCACGGCTGTTGGAATCCCCAAACAGGCTTTTCGCCAATCCTGAAAACATCTCATTCCTTCCTTGCTCTTGAACAGCTAAGAGCATCGCTGACCAGATCAGCGTTCATCCTGCGCAAGCCGGTTAAAAAGCTACCTCTTGCAGATAGGCATTCACCCTGCTTTTGTCAAATAAAAGCAAGGCCAGAACAGCAAATCTTGCAATGGCTGGAAAGAAAATAATCCTGGAATTTCATCCAGAGACCGCAAATACCGGAGATGGTAAATACCAGAATATGGCAGCTGGATAGATGAAAAAACCGGTTAGCGGTTATTGCTGTTCCTGTCTGTGTTATGCTAGCAACATCAAGAAACACTTCGCCGGGTGAATGACAACAGGCGCTTCGCTGGCATTTGACAGCCAAAAGCTGATATTACGCGCACCAAAACCAAGAGGATGAGAGATGAAATTTTCCCCCTTACTGACCATCACCAAAATATGCGCCAAAACATACTTGCCCGTTTTGGTTCTCGCAGGCGGCCTTGTGATGGCAGCCCCCGCCCCAAACGCCTTTTCACAGGAAAGAATATTGGTCGCAAAGCTGAATGGCGAGGATATTTATCTGGATGAGGTATTGCGCCTTGTAGAAAAATTGCCAGAAGAGGTTCGCCAGCAACCGCTGGAAGCCTATTTTGACCGTCTGGTAGATGATATTGTGGATTCCAGACTTGCCGCTACAGCCGGCAATGACGCCGGCCTCACCAATGATGAACGCGTTATAGAGCAGATGAGCATCGCTGCCCAGCGCGTCCTGGCCGAAGCATGGATCAATAGCGAATTACGCAAATCCATCACAGATGAAGCGGTTCAGCAAGCCTATGATATTTTTGTTGCAGATGAGCAATCCCGCCATGAAGTGCGCGCGCGCCACATTCTGGTCAAGGATAAGGCTGAAGCAGAAGCGGTAATTTCAGAATTGCAGGGCGGGGCAGATTTTGCCGAGCTGGCAAAAAAACGCTCTACCGGGCCAAGTGGGCCAAATGGCGGCGATCTGGGCTATTTCCCGCGCGGGGCGATGGTACCCGCCTTTGAAAGTGCTGCCTTTGCGCTGGAAGCTGGCAGCTTTACCCAAACCCCGGTGCAAACCCAGTTTGGCTGGCATATTATTCTGGTCGAAGAAAAACGTATTGCCGAAGCCCCGACAATTGAAGAGCTTGCCCCGCAATTGCGGCAGAATTTAATCTCTCAAAATCTGGGACGATTGCTGGATAGCTTGCGCTCAAATGCCAGGATAGAACGCCGGCCTTTTGCCGATATCCGTCTGGAAGCCCAGGCCTCTGCCGCTAATTAGGCTTTATTTTAAAGCCTGTTTTATATGCTCTGCCCTTGAATTCAGGAAGTGCCGAATATGACCGATATCTCTCCACTTGCGCCGGCCGGTTTTCCGGATATGCCTGTCATTGCCGGCTTGTCGCTTGCGACGGCCGCGACCGGTATGCGCTACAAGGGGCGTGATGATTTAATGCTATTGCTGGCAGAAGAAGGGGCCGTTTTTGCCGGCTGTTTTACCACCAGCCAAACTGCCTCTGCCCCTGTCCATCTCTCGCGCCGCGGGATTGCCAGCGGCCAGGCACGGGCGGTTATTACCAATGCCGGCAATGCCAATGCCTTTACCGGCAGCCGCGGCGAAGAAGCGATACATACCTATCGCACTCTATTTGCCGATGCGCTGAATATTGCACCGGAAAGTCTGCTGATTGCCTCAACAGGGGTGATAGGCGAAGTTCTGCAGGCAGATTTTATCCTGAAAATGAAGGATGAAATTATTCAAAAACTGGGTAGGTGCAGCTGGCACCAGGCCGCCGAAGCTATCCGTACCACCGATACTTTTGCCAAAGGAGCAACCACCCGCTTTGCGCTTGCCGGCACGCACATTACCATAAATGGCATTGCCAAAGGTTCTGGCATGATAGCCCCTGATATGGCGACCATGCTGGCCTATATCGGCACAGATGCGAGCATCCGCCAGGATTGTCTGCAAATTTTACTTAGCCGTGCGACCGAAAAAAGCTTTAATGCCATCACGGTCGATAGCGATACTTCGACCTCTGACAGCGTTTATTTGGCGGCTACTGGCCAGGCAAAACATACCCCCATCACCGACCCCGACAGCACAGAGGCAACGGTTTTCTATAACGCGCTGCTAGGCCTGTTAACCGACCTTGCCCGGCAAATTGTGCGCGATGGCGAGGGGGCAAGTAAATTTATCACTATCACGGTAACCGGCGCACAATCAGATAAAGATGCCAAAAAAATTGCGCTATCTATCGGCAATTCCCCTCTGGTGAAAACAGCGATAGCTGGCGAGGATGCCAATTGGGGGCGGATTGTGATGGCGGTTGGCAAATCGGGCGCGCCAGCAGACAGAGATACCTTACAGATTAAAATAGGCGGCTATCTGGTCGCTGAAAATGGCGCAGCAGCAAAGGGCTATGAAGAAGGCCCGATTGCCCGGCATATGCAAGGCCAGGAGATAGATATCGAAGTGGATATCGGGCTGGGCGATGGCATGGCCACCATCTGGACGTGCGATTTAACCCATGGCTATATCTCCATCAATGGTGATTATCGAAGCTAGCAGAAAGCCCCTTTTATCGCCATGTCGGATAAACCTGTCCTTATTGTTCCAGCTATCGCGCTTGTGGATACAGATAACCGCATCCTGCTGGCCCAGCGCCCGCAAGGCAAAGATTTTGCCGGCTATTGGGAATTTCCGGGCGGCAAGATAGAAAAAGGGGAAACCCCGGAAGCGGCCCTGATAAGAGAGATAAGAGAAGAGCTAGGCGTAGAGACAAAAGATAGCTGTCTTGCCCCGGTCAGCTTTGCCTCTCACCGCTATGAAGATTTTCACCTGATCTTGCTATTATATATTTGCCGGCGCTGGCAAAACACCCCGGAAGCGATGGAAGGCGGGCAAATTAAATGGGTGCGCGCAAACCGTCTGCGTGATTACACTATGCCGCCTGCAAATGGTGAATTTATCGCGGTGTTGCAAGATTTACTGGGTGTCTGACAGATCAAATGCGTCCGAAAAATGGGTGGTCGCACTGCCTCTTTGCAAGGGGCGCGGCTGGCTGGCATCCGGTGCCCAGCCGGTAAGGGTAATCAGCTCAATACTGGCTTTAATCTGGCCATCATCGGTCGCAAAACGCTGGTGATAGATTTCGGCGGCGCGGAAAAAAATCTGTCTGCGAGTGAAATGAGGCAGCTTGCCAAATTGGGCATTTTGCCCGCCCATACCCCGAATATCAGCCATTAACCGGAACATATCCGGATAGGTGATGGTTAATAATTCGGCATCGGCGACTGGCAGGGCAAATCCGGCGCGTTGCAACAGCCCGCCCATATCGCGAATATCGGCCATTGGCATACAGCGCGGGCTGACCCCGCCTGAAATCTCGCTCTCTGCCTCACTGAGACAAGCGCGCAATTCGCTTAAACTGCGCCCGCCCAGCAAATTCACAGCCAACAGCCCATCCGGGCGAAGAGCCAGACGCATTTGTGCAAGCAAGCCAGGCAAATCATTCATCCAATGCAAATAAAGAGCCGATAAAATCAGGTCGCAACTGGCCGCCGCAACCGGCAGATATTCTTTCTGGCAAATAATTGTCTGCGCGTTTTTAGCCTGATCGGCGTTTAGGTTTTTTTGCGCCAGCCGAACAAATTCAGCAGCGTGATCCGCCTGTACCAGATGATAGCCCGTCGGCAGGGCAGGTATGTCAGATAGCGCTGCGGCCATCTGGCCTGAATGACAACCATAATCCAGAATATCGACAAATTGACGGCGAACGATTTGCAGCCGCTCTATCAGCCTGTCTGTTGCCAATTCCTTTAGAAAGGCAAATTCAGAAAACCCTGCGGCGGCTTTATCGCGCTGGCGCACCCATCTTTTATGGTCAAAAATTTCCGGCGGTCTCTGTGTCATTATACTGCGTTGTTCCATAGCCAATGGTTTTTGATAGGGGCGCGATAATTTTTTTAACGGCTTAACCTATAATTAACCTAACACGATATAGAATGGTGGGCAGGAGAAAACAAATGCTGGCTACACATACTCTGAATTGGCAGAAGATTTTTGCCCGTTTTTTCAATCTTGTCCTGCCGCAAGCCTGTCCGATTTGCCAGTCCTTTGTGACAGGAGCCGGGCTATGTTCAAACTGCTGGCACGATTTACGCCCGATTGCCGAACCCTGTTGTGCGGCCTGTGGTCGCCCGCTTGTTTATGCCATGCTGGACAGTTTATGTGCGCCCTGCCTGATAAAGCCTCTTCCCCTTCTTCGTATCAGAGCCGGATATTGTTATGATGCGGCATCGCGCCAGCTTATTCTGCCCTTCAAACACGCCGATAGAATAGATATCGCCCCGGTAATGGCCGCAATGCTTGCCCCTATATTTAAACAGCTGGCACATAAAGCTGATATCGCAATCCCGGTACCGCTTCATGCCAGGCGATATATAAAACGTCGATATAATCAGTCCGCTGAACTGGCACGCTGGCTATGTCAGCATCATGGCGGCAGGATAGAATTTGCCCCGCAATATTTGTTGCGCACCAAAGCCACCCCATCTATGGCAGGTATGACAAAATTCCGGCGAGAGCAAAATGTCCGCCGCGCCTTTGCCATCGCTCATCCAGAGGCAAAAGCCTGTCTGGCCGGAAAAAATATCTTACTAATAGATGATGTGATGACAACAGGGGCAACCCTGACAAGCTGTGCGCGAACCTTGCTAAAGGCCGGGGCAGGTTCTGTATCTGCACTGGTTTTTGCACGGGTGGTGTGATGCAGGCTTAAGGCCCCCCTTTTAGAAGCTATTTTTATCCGGCTCTTGTATTCCTGTGCCCGCCCTGCCATATCAGGCATGAATTAGTTAAATTTAAAAAGGCGTAAAAGATGACCGCTCCGCAAATTGATATTTATACCGATATGCTGTGCAGCTATTGCGCGCTGGCCAAACGTCTGTTGAAGGCAAAAAATATATCCTTTCATGAAATTGATGTGACCAGTGATAGAAACGCACGTGCCAAGATGCGCAAACGTGCAGAAGGCCAGCACACCGTACCGCAAATTTTTATTGATGATCGGCATATAGGCGGGTATGACGCGCTGTATCTTCTCGACAAAAAAGGCCTGCTAGACCCGCTTCTGGCAGGGAAAAGTGATAATTTATCCAGCTAGAGAGCCTTTATGTCCGCATCTGCCCCCCATCCCAAAGCAGCCGTTTTGCAATATACCGCCAGAGGCAGCCATGATAAAACCCTGCCCATTGCCGAAGCCCTTATCACCGCGGCTGCCGAGGCAGGGGCAAAGATAATCTGCCTGCCGGAATGTGCAAATTTTCTGGCCGCTGACAAAGCCTCGCTAAAGGCAAATGCAGAAGAGGAAGCCAATAGCCCTTCTCTTGCGCTATTTACCCGCCTGGCAAAAAAACATCAGATAATTTTATCGGCTGGCTCGCTTATGATGGCAGGCGATATGAAAAAAAATGGCGATGACAGGCTGGCCAATCGCAGCTTTCTGATAAATGAAACAGGGGAAATTGCCGCCCGCTATGACAAGATCCATATGTTTGACGCTGATGTTGGCGATGGCAAGGCTTACCGCGAATCAGACCATTTTCGCCCGGGCACAGAAATTGTGGATGCGCAGACCCCTATCGGCCATATCGGGCTGTCTGTCTGTTATGATGTTCGCTTTGCCAGCCTGTATCGCCAACTGGCGAAAAGAGGGGCAGAGATTTTAACCATTCCGGCTGCCTTTACCCGGACATCCGGCCAGGCCCATTGGCACGTGTTGCAACGCGCACGCGCCATAGAAACAGGGTGTTTTGTGCTGGCCTCTGCCCAGATTGGCACCCATGATGATGGCCGCCAGACCTATGGCCATAGCCTGATTATCAACCCGTGGGGAGAGGTGCTGGCCGATGCCGGCACACTGGAAGAAGGCTTTGTGATGGCAGAGATAGATCTATCAGAGGTGGCGGCTGCCAGGCAAAAGATCCGCAATCTGCAACATGATCCCGATTATCGCTAGATAAGCGATTTATCGCCCATATTCAGATATTTTTGTTCGCGATCCTTTTTCAGCTCTTCCGGGCTCATCACCGATAAATCCTGTAGCTGGCTATCTATCGCATCGGCCAGATTTTGCAATGCGCGCGCAACTTCGCGGTGCGCCCCGCCCAGCGGTTCTTCGACAATCTGGTCAATGACACCCAGCTGATGCATATCCTGAGCGGTTAGACGCAAAGCCTCTGCTGCGGTTTGCGCTTTATCGGCACTGCGCCATAAAATAGAGGCACAGCCTTCAGGCGAAATTACCGAATATACAGCATGCTCAAACATCACCACCCGGTTACCAGCGGCCAGCGCAATCGCCCCGCCAGAGCCGCCTTCGCCCACAATAGCTGAAATAAGCGGTGTTTTCAGCCCCAGACAGGATTGAATGGAACGGGCAATAGCTTCGGCCTGGCCCCGCTCTTCTGCCCCGCGCCCGGGATACGCCCCTGCGGTATCCACAAAGCTGATAACCGGCAAATTGAACTGATTGGCCAAATCCATCAGGCGAATAGCCTTGCGATAGCCTTCCGGGCGCACCATACCAAAATTGCGTTTAACGCGCTGTTCGGTCGTGCTGCCTTTTTCTGTGCCCATCACAATCACAGGCCGGCCACGAAAACGTGCCATACCGCCAATAATCGCATAATCTTCGGCATAGGCACGGTCGCCTGACAGGGCGATAAATTCATCGAAAATTGTGTCGATTATCTGCACCATCTTCGGGCGTTCAGGATGGCGGGCAACCTGTACTTTTTCCCATGCGCCCAGCTTTTTATAGGTTTGTGCCAGCTCGGTATCGATACGCGATTGTAATTTGCCAATCTCTTCGGCGATATTCATGCCGGAATCGCCGCCCAAATGGCGCAATTCCTCAATTTTGCCTTCCAGTGCAGCTATCGGCTTTTCAAAATCCAAAAAGTGACGCATTTAACAAACCATTCATCTATCGACTATTTTTTTTGAAGATATACTAAGCTATCCTCTTGATCCCTTCTTTTACTTGTTTTCCGCATTTTTCGCAAGCGGGTGGGCACTAGCGACCAGCCCCTTTAGCCTGTCCGGGCGGGTGCGTGTATAGATTTGCGTGGTCGCAATATCAGCATGCCCCAGCAAGGCTTGCAAGGTGCGCAAATCTGCCCCTCTGTTCAGCATATGAGTAGCAAAGGAATGACGCAGAATATGCGGGCTAACCCGGCTGACATCAATACCGGCTATCCGGGCAATTTTTTTTAATAACAGGCTAAAGGACTGGCGGCTCATCTCCTTATCCCGGCCGGATAATAGCTGATCTGTATGGGGTATCGGGCCATCCTTATCACGAAAAGCCAGCCAGTCCAGCGCCCGTTGCAGCGCCAGATCGGTAATGGGTACCAGCCGCTCCTTGCCGCCCTTGCCCGTTATCATCAGCGCCGATTTTTGCGGCGATATATCCTGAATTTTCAGCCCCAGCAATTCCGAGATACGCAAGCCGCCAGCATATAACAGCTCCAGCGCTGCTTCCATACGCAAATCATCTGGCGGCGGTAATTTTTGTGTGGCAGCCAGCAAGCCCAGCACTTCTTCTTCATCCAGGCTTTTTGGCAGGCTTTCTGGCAATTTGGGACTGTCCAGAAATTGTACAGGGTTATCACTTCGATAGCCATCTGCGACCATCCAGCTCATAAATTGGCGAAGGGTGCTAAGGCGCCTGGCACGGGTGCGCGGCAAAAGACCTTCTGCCTCCCAGCCTTTGATGAGCTGGCGCAAAGCCCGGGCATCCATATCCCGAAAATCTGTCTTTATCTGCCGGGCGGTAAGATGCAAATCTGTCTGATAGGCCAGCAAGCTATTTGCCGCTGCGGCTTTTTCAGCTGCCTGGGCTTGCAAAAAACGATTAATCAGCCGGGTCTGATCCTCAGGTAATGCTGTCATGTTTTTTTTGGTATCCCCAGCCCGTTTAGGATAGATATCTGCGGCCCGTTAGGAAGCGACGGCAAAATTCGCCCGCAAAAGATGCGCCTTTACAATATCTTCTGCCAGCTGATCGGCCACAGATTGCAAGCCGACCTGTTGCAGGCTTTTGATAATTTCTGCGGCATCCACCGGCTCTATCCAGCCAAGTGCAACGGGCTGTACCAGCATGGAAGCCAGCAAGGCGGTTTCGGCAATATTCCCTTTTTCAGCCAACTGCCTTAACGCCAGAAGATGAGTCGGGGAAAGCCGGTGATAGGCCAATTTAACCGACCGGGGGGCAAATAAATCCGGTGCGGTATTTGTCAGCGTACCTGTCCAGTCCTGTTGCGGGCCAACAGAACCTTGTGCCTCCAGAACCGGTAATAAGGGCCAGGCATTGGCCATTTCCAAATCTTCTGCCTGCCAGCTTTGCCCCTTTGCTGCGGCCAGCACTTGTTTAACGCTATCCCCCATCTCCGAGCCTGCACTCAAGGCGGCCGGCAGCTCATCAGACGGGGCGGACAGGCTGAGCATAAGGGCAAAATCCTTTTGTACCTCTGCATCGATAGCCGGGGATGCCGGGCTATCTGCTGTCGGGCTATCTGCTGTCTGGCTGAGGCGTTGCTGAATAAGGCTGGCATAGAGATCCAGCAATAATTCTGGCCGGCCAGAGCGTATCTCTGTTTCAAAGGCGCGCCGGATCAGGATATTGGTATCGGCTTCCTTGCGCAAGGCCAGCCCAACCCATAAAGACGCGCTGACCAGCGCATCATGGCGGGCAGCGGTTTGCCCAAAAGCATCCTGGCCGTCCAATGTGGCCAAAGCCGCTTCGGCTGGCATCGGGGCTTGCAGCAAGGAGCGCCAGATTTGTTCGGTTGCGCCGCGTTTTTGCAAGCCGCGCTCCAGCATCATAAAGCTGGTCTTCAATGCGGCATCTGCGGCCAGATATCGAAAATTTGAGGCCGCCTGTATCATGGATGGCGGCATTTGCTCAAACGCTGCCAGCGAGATTTGTTCATGCGCGGCATCCATCAAAACCAGATCCACACTATCCAGCGTGGCCAGATCCAGCGATATATCTGCCTCGGAGCCCAGGAGCTTATCTACCAGCTGAAAGAAATTTACATCCTCCCCGCCGCTGGCTTTCAGAATATCTGCAGCAAAACGGGCATTATTTTTATCGCCTGCCAGTAGCGCACAAATAATCCGTGACTGATGCCAGAAATCATCCAGCGTCAATTGTGCATTTTTTTCGGCATCCCGGCAGGCCGTATCATCTGCCTGGCGGATCAGATCATATTCAACCTGCCAGCGTTTCCATTCTGCCCATCTATCCTCTTCTGGCAACATCCGCACAATTTCGGCCAGCGCATCAGATTGCCCGGCCGCTGCCAGCCAGTTCAGCCGTGTTGTGACCAGCTCTTCGGCAACCGACCCTGCCCCTTTTGGCGGCACAGCGGCGATTGCCATAATCTCAAAGGTCAGCTGACTTAAAATAGGCGCACTGCCCATCGCTGGCACATTACCGAGCAAATAAAGGGCTGTTTCCGCATCTGAATCAGACCAGATAAGCGCATTTAAATCATCGGAAAGGGTGGCAGCGCGCTTTAGCCCGACAGAGGCCAGACTAACCCTGGAGACAGATCGCCGCGCAAGCGAGGTGGCCGGTAAATCACTACGGGATCGCACAAGGGCAGGCGTGCTGTCCTTTGCCGGCGTATCGGTTTGCTCTGCTGTGGCGGCATTTTGGGTTTCTGTCCGGACGGCCGGGCCTGCCTCTTCTTGCTGAACATCCGGCAGAACAAAAATTTCACCTGCATTTGCTGTATCACTGGCATTTGCTGTATCGCTGGCACGTGCTGTATCACCGGTATCCGGGCTATCCGGGGCGGTCTGGCTACCGGCTGGAAGATTATCTGTCTTCGGCGCGGTTTGACCCAGCTGCAATAAATTTACCGGGGCATCTTCGCGCCCCTGTGCCGCGGCATGATGTGCCATAACCGGCAACACAAGGATAGCGGCACAAAAGGCGGCCATTCGCCCCTTTGACAGGCGGGTTCGGGCAGGTATCTGTCTATTGAACAAAGGTTTCATTTGGCACAACCTTTGTGATGATTTTCGTTGGCGCAGGAATATGCCAATTGGCCAGAAATACAGCCCCTGCTATGCCAAGGATAACAATAATCAGCAGTGTGACTTTCAACGCGTTCATTAACCCTCACCTCTTATCCTTTGTCCGCCCCATTCATTGATATTTTTTTGGCTTTTCTTTAACTTTTCTTGGGCTTTTTTCCTATCTGTCTTGCCATAGGCTATTGATTTTGGCAAATCTGCCTGAACGTCAAACCGGAATTGCCAGCCTGTTTGCTAGAGCAAAAATATGGCAGGGATAAGGCGAAAAAGATAAAAACCGAACTATCCTTCGGATATCGCGCACAAATCCTGTTCCTGGCCTCTTAACCAATGCCGGGAAATCAGCTATAGATAGGGCAGTTTTTACACCTCTTTTGGGAATATCCCAGTTTTTAAGCGTTTCACCATGTCTTTTTCTGCCTCACTGATAAAAAAATTCCGCTCTGATATTGATGGAGATTATCGCTGTCTGGATACACGGCCACTCGTACTGGTTGGCCTGATGGGATCGGGCAAATCGGCACTTGGCAAACGCTTGAGCGTTGCGCTGTCCCTGCCATTTATCGATAGCGATATTCTGGTCGAGGAAGAGGCCGGCATTTCCATTGCCGAAATTTTTGAACTGGCAGGCGAGGCCCGTTTTCGGGAAATGGAACGCCGGGTTATATTAAATGTGCTAGAGCAGGGAAGCTGTGTTTTATCTACAGGGGGGGGCGCCTTTTGCAATCCGGAAACCCGTGCCGCGATAAAGGAAAATGCGCGCAGCATCTGGATTGATTCCACGCCGGAAACCTTGTTATCGCGCATTGGCAATCCGGCTTCGCGTCCCTTATTGACCACAGGCGACCCGCTAGAGATTTTAACCCGATTGCGCCAAGAGCGTGCCGCTGCCTATTCAGAGGCGGATTTATGCATTCGCACAGGCAAGCAATCCCATCGAACAGCGATGAGAAAGCTGCTTGGCACATTAAGCGAGGCTGGCCATATTGAGCGCCTATTGCCCCACCCTGCCAGATGAACTAGATTTTTAAAGATGTCTGATACCATACAAAAAATTCATATCGCGCTACCGGCAAATAGCTATGATATCCTGATCGGTCGCAATCTGTTTGCCGCCGCGATGGCTGAACTTCTGCCCTTTATTGAAAATCGGCAAATTATCCTGATTTCTGATGAGCAGGTTGGCCCTCTTTATCTGGAAAAGATAGAAACTGTTCTGACCCCTCATGCGCGCAGCATCCATCGCGCCCTTGTTCCGGCCGGCGAAGCCAGCAAATCTTTTGCCTGTTTTGAAAAGCTGGTAAATAAGATATTGGCCTTGAATATCGACAGGCGTGCGCTGATTATCGCCATTGGCGGCGGGGTGGTGGGCGATCTGGCCGGCTATGTGGCAGCCAGCCTGCTGCGCGGGATAGATTTCATTCAGGTACCGACCAGCCTGCTGGCACAGGTAGATAGCTCGGTTGGCGGCAAAACAGGCATTAACACGCCGGCAGGTAAAAATCTGGTCGGGGCATTTTATCAGCCCAAAATGGTGCTGGCCGATATTGAAATGCTGTCCAGCCTGCCGCTTCGCGAATTAAAGGCAGGCTATGCGGAAATTGTGAAATATGGCTTGCTGGGCGATGCCGATTTTTTTGACTGGCTGGAAGTAAATGGCGCAGAATTGCTGGCGGGCAATCCGGATAAGCTGGCCGAAGCGGTGCGCATTTGCTGTCAGGCCAAAGCCGATATTGTGGCCCGCGATGAAAAGGAAGAGGGCCAGCGTGCGCTGTTAAATCTGGGGCATACTTTTGCGCACGCTCTGGAGGCAGAAGCCGGATATGATGGCCGCTTGCTACATGGCGAGGCGGTGGCATGCGGCCTGCGGCTGGCCTTTGGATTTTCGCGCCATCTGGGGCTGTGTTCTGGCCAGGACGAGCAGCGGGTGGCTGGCCATTTGCACGGACTTGGCCTGCCGGCCGCGCTGGGTGATTTGCCGGTCATCGCCGATATGACCAGTGCGCAAATCATCGCCCATATGCGTAAAGACAAAAAAGCCAGAGATGGGAAGTTGACCTTTATTCTGGTAGAAAAGATTGGCAAGGCGTTTGTTGAACATCAGATTGACGAGCAAAGCCTGCATGACTATCTGGAGAGCTGTCGATAATGTGGCTATCTCTTACAGGGCTAATCGCCCTTATCCTGTTATTGATTTTGATATCTGCGTTTTTCTCAAGTGCGGAAACGGCGCTGACGGCTGCTTCAGAAGCACGGATGCGCCAATTGGTCAAGCGCAAGGGCAATCGCCAGGCCGCACGGGTTGAAGCCCTGCAAACCAAAAGAGAACAGCTAATCGCGACAATTTTAATCGGCAATAATGCGGTGAATATTATGGCCTCGGCTCTGGCGACCTCTGCGGCGATTGCCCTGACAGGTGATAGCGGGGTTGCGCTGGCAACCCTGGTGATGACCATTATCATTGTGCTATTTGCCGAAGTGCTGCCAAAAAGCTATGCCCTCAATCATGCCGACAAGCTTTCCTTGCGCATCGCCTTGCCGGTGCAAATCGTTGTGTGGCTGCTAACCCCTTTGACCTGGCTGTTAAATTTGCTGGTGATGAAAATCCTGCGTACCGACAAAATGGGCGTTACCTCGCGCGAGGATGAGCTGCGCGGCCTGATAGATTTACATAGCCAGGACACCGATGCAGACGGGCGTGAAACCGGGGCGATGCTATCTTCGGTACTGGATTTGGGGGAAATTTCTGTTGAGGAAATTATGACCCACCGCGCATCTGTCAGTGCGGTCAATGCCGATGATGACCCGGAAGAAATTTTGCGCTTTGTGTTAAAATCGCCGCATACGCGCCACCCTGTCTATTCTGGCAAGCCGGAAAATATTATTGGCGTGCTGCATGTAAAAGCGTTGTTGCGAGCGATAGAGGAAAATAGCGCGCGCGATATCACCGGCCTTTCTGTTGCCGATATTGCGACCGAGCCCTATTTCATTCCTGAAACCACCCAGCTTTTTGCCCAGCTTCAGGCCTTTCGCAAACGGCGCGAGCATTTTGCCATTGTCATTGATGAATATGGCGATTTGCGCGGCATTGTTACGCTGGAAGATATTCTGGAAGAAATTGTGGGCGAAATTGATGATGAACATGATGAAGGGCTGTTGGAAGTAAAGCTGCAATCAGATGGCTCTTATATTGTCGATGGGTCGGTTACGTTGCGCGATCTGAACCGTATTCTGGATTTGGAATTGCCCGATGATAAAGCCTCAACCCTGGCAGGGATTATCATTTATGAAAGCCGCCATATTCCGGCTATAGGCCAGGAATTCCGCTTTCACGGGGTACGTTTTCGTATCCGTAACCGTTCCGGAAATCAGATTACCTCTATCCGGCTATGGTGTAGTGACAGCCCCCCGGATACCGCCTCTTGAATATTGGCCGCTAAAAACAGGCCCTTTTAAAAAAATAGAGCTTTGAATAAAATGGAGTATAAAATGAGCCTGTCTGCCCCTGCCAAAAGAGACGCCCGGCATTTGCGCCGTATATCCTGTCAGGGCTTTGCCAGAACAGATGGCTTGCTGGATATTGAAGGCGAGCTTATCGATACCAAACATTATGATTTTCCATCTGCGGCGCATGGCACAATCGCTGCTGGCAGTCCGATACATCATATGCAGGTGCGTATCACCATTGATTTTGATATGACCATTATCGCTGCCGAGGCGGTGACCTTGCATGGCCCGTATCATATCTGTCCAAAGGGGGCAGAAAATATCGGCGGGCTGGTCGGTCTGACCATTGGCCCTGGATGGAAGCGCAAGGTACAACAGGCCATTGGCGGGCCAAAGGGCTGTACCCACATCACCGAATTAATGGGGCCGATGGCCACCACCGCCTTTCAAACCCTGTATGGTGAAAAAGCTCGCCAGAGGCGCACGGCAGGTAATACAGATACATCCGATATTGAAACGCCGCTACCCTCGCTTGTTAATAGCTGTATTGCCTATGCCGAAGAGAAATAAAGGCAAAAAAGAAACAGCGGCTGGCTAGCTGCGCTGGATAGTGATTTGCAGGGCGTGAACAGGCCCTGCCAGCAAATCTGCCACCGCCTGATTAACGGCCCGATGGGCAGCCACTCTGCTTAACCCTGCCAGTTTTTCTGCGCCGATGGTGACCTCAAAATGGCTTTGCCCGCCAGGGCGCGCCCCGGCATGACCGGCATGTTGCCAGCTGACATCCTCTACGTGCAGGAAATGGGGGTGCAAGCGCTCTGTCAGGCGCGCTTCTATGGCTTGTTTTACGCTATTTTCGCCAGATTCGGACATTTTGCACCACCATGCTAAACTTGAAGGATATAAAGGGGCTTTGTTGTAAACTAAAATATAGCAAAAAACCCCTGAACAGAAACTTGTATTCACGTCTTTGAACCCTATAGTCTAGGCTTATGAGAACAAAACGCCAGATAAAAGAGCCGTTGAAGCTAAAAGAGGTGAGCCAGCCCATATCAGAAGATGGCACGCGTATTTGCATGGCAGAGGGCTGTATGTGTGATGCCCCCTATCCGGCGCCGCGCAACCGTTCACAATTGCGTAGCTATATCTGGTTTTGCCTGGATCATGTCCGCCATTATAATAGCAGCTGGAATTATTATGACGGCATTGAAGGGGCGGCGATGGAAGAGGAAATTCGCCGTGCCACTACCTGGGAACGGCCAAGCTGGAAATTTGGTACAGGCCCATCGGCGGCGGCGGCCTCATCGGAACCCTTTGACGACAAGTTCGGATTTTTTGATACAGAAAACCAGCGCCCGCATCCGGCAATGAACGGATTAAGTTCAGAAGAAAAAAAGGCCTGGGCGCTGTTTGATCTATCGCCGGATACAGATATGGCAGATGTGAAAAAACGCTATAATGAATTAGCCAAATCCCTGCATCCTGATCATAATGGGAATGATCCGAAGGCTGAGGAAAAACTGAAAGAAATCAATCTCGCCTATTCTGTCTTGCGTAAAAACGCTATGAAGGAAAAAATCTAGCATTATACAAATTATTTAGCTTCTTATTTGCCTTTCCCCTCATTGGCTGATAAGTCCTATTTTGTAAAAGATAATGACGCTTTGCCGGAGAATAATGAATGTCTGCTGAAACAACCCATGGACAAGCTGCGCATGAAATGAACGCCCCTGATACCGAGGTCAATGTGCGCGATGTATTTGGTCTGGATATCGATATGCGCGTACCGTCCTTTTCAACCGGCTCTGCCTATGTGCCGACTATCGATCCTGATTACCAGTTTGACCATGATACCACTCTGGCTATTCTGGCCGGCTTTGCCCATAATCGCCGGGTGATGGTACAAGGCTATCACGGCACCGGCAAATCCACCCATATTGAACAGGTGGCCGCGCGGCTGAACTGGCCATGTATGCGCGTTAATCTGGACAGCCATGTCAGCCGAATTGACCTGGTCGGCAAGGATGCAATTGTCCTGAAAGATGGCAAGCAGGTAACCGAATTTAAAGAAGGCATTTTGCCCTGGGCATTGCAAAACCCTGTGGCGCTGGTATTTGATGAATATGATGCCGGGCGTGCGGATGTGATGTTTGTTATCCAGCGTGTTCTGGAAGTCGATGGCAAGCTGACCTTGCTGGATACCAGCCGGGTGATTACCCCGCATAAACATTTCCGCCTGTTTGCCACCGCCAATACCGTTGGTCTGGGCGATACAACCGGCCTGTATCATGGTACCCAGCAGATAAATCAGGGGCAGATGGATAGATGGTCTATTGTCACCACCCTGAATTATTTGCCACATGAAGATGAGGTCAATATTATTCTGGCCAAGCAAAAAGCCTATCAAAATGATGCCGGCAAAAAGCAAATCGACCAAATGGTGCGGATGGCCGATATGACACGCAAAGGCTTTATGGCGGGAGATTTATCCACGCTGATGTCGCCGCGTACGGTGCTGACATGGGCGGAAAATGCGCTGATTTTTGATGATATCACGCTGGCCTTCCGGCTGACATTCCTGAATAAATGTGACGAGATTGAGCGGCCAACTATCGCTGAATATTATCAGCGTGTATTCGGAGTTGACCTGCCAGAAGCCCCTGCCGCTGCGCAAAAAGCCTCTTAAAAAAAAGATAGGATAAAAGAGCAGGAAAATTTTCGTGAGCAAGCCAGACGACCAGTCCGATTTTCTGAAAGCCAATGCCGCGGCCATGCGCGCGCTGGCAGGCGGTGTGGACAGACAGGTGCGCTATGCCGGACAGGATACCCATATCGGCAAAACAGAGATCAGGCTGCCTGCCCTGCCAAGAGAGCGTAGCCGTGCGGCCCGAAGTGATAGCCGGGGGGCAGCTGATTCTGCTGGTCTGTGGCTGGCCCATCACAATGAAAAAACCCATCGCCAGCTCTGTCCAACCGCCCCGGCGGCCAAAGCGATTTTTGACGCAGCAGAACAGGCACGCGTAGAGGCAGTTGGCGCAAACCAGATGGAAGGGGTGCGCCATAATTTGTCTGCAAAGCTGGATAGCCGCTATACCAGTATGCCCATTGGCGCGCCTGAATCAGGCGATGATAGCGCCATTGTCGAAGCGGTGCGGCTGGTGGTGCGCGAAGCGCTGACAGGCGATGCCCCGCCAGCCTCTACGGCGATGGTGATGGATTTATGGCGTCCCTGGATAAAAGCGCGTGCAGGCGACCTGCTGGAGGAGATGCGCGATGCCGAGGGCGACCAACAGCAATTTGCCGATTTATCCAAACGCCTGATTACCGTCCTGCAATCAGAGATGGGCGATACAGCTGAAAATAACGAAGATGGCGATGATGCCGATGATGGCAGTCAGGATAATAATGAAGATGGTTCTTCTGATGAGGCGCAATCTGCAACCGGCGAGGATGACACATCAGATGAGGATGGTCAGAGCCTGGAACAGGATGGGGATGCGGCCGGCATGGCATCGGAAGAGGCCGCAGAAATGGAATCTGACTCCGATATGGACGGGATGACCGATGGCGAGACCCCGGGCGGTGAGCCGGGCGAATCACCCTATAAAACCCAGCAAAATGAAAATCCCTATAAAATCTTTACCGCAGAGTTTGACGAAGTGGTGGATGCAGCCGATTTATGTGATCCGGCCGAGCTGGAGCGGCTGCGCTCTATGCTGGACAGGCATCTGGAAAATCTGCATCAGATGATCGGCAAGCTGGCAAACCGCCTGCAGCGCAAATTAATGGCCTTTCAAAACCGCACTTGGGAATTTGATCTCGAAGAAGGGATGCTGGATGCGGGCAAATTGCACCGTGTGGTCACCCAGCCTTTCAGCGCGTTATCCTATAAACAGGAAGAAGATACAAAGTTTAAAGATACGGTTGTTACCCTGCTTCTGGATAATTCCGGCTCGATGCGCGGACGGCCTATCACTATCGCAGACGTCACCGCAGATATCCTTGCCAGAACGCTGGAGCGTTGCGGGGTAAAGGTTGAAATTCTGGGCTTTACCACAAAGGCATGGAAGGGCGGAATGTCACGCGAAGCATGGCAGGCGGCTGGCAAACCCGCCATGCCGGGCAGGCTAAATGATTTGCGCCATATTATTTATAAATCTGCTGATCAGCCTATGCGCCGGGCGCGCAAATCGCTTGGCCTGATGTTGCGCGAAGGTATCTTGAAAGAAAACATCGATGGTGAGGCCCTGGTTTGGGCGCATGATCGGCTGATAGGACGCCATGAAGACCGCAAAATCATGATGGTGATTTCCGATGGCGCACCGGTGGATGATTCGACCCTTTCCTCGAATAGCGGCAATTATCTGGAAAAACATTTGCGCCATGTGATTAACATGATCGAAACCCGCTCGCCGGTGCAATTGCTGGCGATAGGTATCGGCCATGATGTAACCCGCTATTATAAAAGAGCGGTGACCATTACCGATGTGGATCAGCTTGGCGGAACTGTTATGGCTGAATTGGCTGATTTATTTGATGAAGACAAGAAAAAATCCAGCCTTGGCCGATTTAAACGCTAGAGCTGATTTCCCCTTTTAAGAGGAAGCAGATAATAAAAAACCCCGCTTGATACCTGGCGGGGTTTTGTCTTTGCAAATAGCCTGTTTTTGCTTTTTTTTACGCAGATTGCGCGGCCAAAATCTCACGCTTCAGGGCGCGGGCATCATCTGCCAGCTCGGCATTGCGGGCTTGCAATAAAAATGCATCCAGACCGCCATGTTTTTCAACTGTACGGATAGCGCTGGTAGAAACGCGCAAGCTTACATTACGGCCCAGAATTTCTGAATTCATGCTGGTGCGCTGAAGATTTGGCAGAAATTTACGACGTGTACGGTTATTTGCATGGCTGACATTATTGCCAGACATCACGCCTTTACCTGTAATTTGACAACGCTTTGACATTGTATTCCTCATCGCGGCTATGCCGCTTTTTGTTCAAACATAAAAAATATCGTTCGGGTTTATACTGCCTAATGGCTGTCAGGTCAAGCAATTCTGTATATTTGCTGGCCATCCATACCCCGGAAAGTACCGCTCTTGCCCGCTATTTTACCCTCATTTTTTTTAAAATCAGCCCGGATGAGATAAAAATAATCTCCATCCCTTTACTTAAATTTAACTTCTTTTTGCTAGAGTAATGGAATGACAGCGAATATAGACAGGCTAATCAAACGAAATGTGACCTTGCAGGACAGGCGTACCTCTGTTCAGCTGGAATCCTATGTCTGGCAATCTTTTGATGCCATCTTATCCATAGAATCAATCTCTTTGCCTTTATTATGCTCGGAGCTGGATCAACGGCGCGGCGACTTTCAGCTTGCCAGCTCTATTCGTCTGTTTGCCCTGATTTATTTTCGCACCCTTAGCACCTATTTTCATGATGAGACAGGCGATAGGGATATGCTGCACAGTCCCAAACCGCATAATTTCAACTGTTTTATCAGCTCTTTGAAACAATTTTCGAAATATGCGCGGCATGCAAAAGCGCCTGGTCAGCAGAAAGCCTCTTCTGTGTTATCTGATTTACCTGATCCAGCCCGTCCGCAATCATCATTGCCTTAAGCTGGCGTAAAATCTGCCCCACAATATACGGCCCCTGCAAGGCAAGTGCGGTATAAAGTTGCAACAGATTTGCCCCAACCAGCAGCCGGGCATAGGCCTGCTCGGCGCTGGCAATGCCGCCTGCCCCTATCAGCACAATATCCTTTGCCTTCAGGCGTTGCAGATGGGCAGATGCCATTGCCAGTACCACAAGAGATCGCTGTGTCAGGGGTTGGCCAGATAGCCCGCCTGCCTCGCCGCGATGCTGGCTGTGCAAATTTTCTGGCCGGGCGATAGTGGTATTGGTCAGAATAAATCCGCTCACCCCTGCTTCCAGGCTGGCATCCATTGCCCGCCAGAGATCGGCTTCTGGCATATCCGGGGCAAGTTTCACAAAAACAGGCGGGCGTTTATCTGGCTGGCCTACCGCTTCATCCCGGCCTTTAAAGGCGGCCTGTACTACCTGTTTGATATGGCCTTCATGTTGCAAATCGCGCAAGCCGGGCGTGTTGGGCGAAGAGATATTCACCGTTAGATAATCTGCCTCCCCGGCCAGATAAGCCGCGGCTTGATAATAATCAGCCACCCTGTCCGTGCTGGCTTTATTAGCCCCGATATTGACCCCGATTATCCCCTGACGATGGGCGATTTTACGCAGATTATTTCGGGCAATTTCCATGCCTTTGGAATTGAAACCAAACCGGTTGATAACCGCTTCATCCTCTGGCAGCCGAAACAGGCGCGGGCCAGGGTTGCCGGCTTGCGGCCTGGGGGTAATGGTGCCGACCTCTGTAAAGCCAAAACCCAGCCTTATAGCCCCCTGGCTGGCCACGGCATTTTTATCAAAACCGGCTGCCAGCCCCAGCGGATTGTCAAAAGAAAGGCCGCCGGTTTTTACCGGCAATAAAATTTGATCCACAATAGGGGAAAAGCCATGTGCAAGCGCAAAAACAGCGATATTATGGGCTGTTTCGGCTGGCAGTTTTTGTGTCCAACGCGCTGCAAATTGCCACATAGCACCCTTCTTTTTTCTTCTGTCTGTTCTTATTCAGGCCCGGTTTTTTTAATCGCTATCTACCAGCTGGTCATGCAAAACCGCATCACATAATGCGATGGATTTTGACAGGCCATACAGGCGGAAAAAACTGCCCATACGCGGGCCCTGTTCCTGGCCAAGCATGGTTTCATACAGGCATTTAAACCAGTCGCGCAAATTCTCGTAACGCTCTTTACCGGCGGCATAAACCACGCTTTGCACATCGCTTGCTTCGGCATTTTCCGGCAATTCGGCCAAGGCTGCCCGCAGGTCAGCGATATAGGTTTTTTCTTCTGCTGTAGCGGCGCGATATTTTTTATCCGGCCGCACCCTGTCCTGATAAAAGCGCACCGCATATCCTGCCAGCTGGCCAAGATGGGGATGGGTTTGCGGGGTCGTGCCGGGGGCATAGCTTTGAATATAGCCCCACAGCTCATCTGCGGTTTCAGCAGAACAGACCGCAGCCAAATTCAATAATAGCGAAAAGCTGACCGGCATTTCGGCATCTTTATCGGTGGCCTGCAAATCAATATGCCAGGCCGGGTTTTCCAGCCCTTCTTCCAGGCTTTGTTCAGGTAATTTCCCTAAATGGGTAAAATATTCATCTACCGCTTTGGGGATCACATCAAAATAAAGGCGTTTGGCACGTTTTGGCTGGCCATACATGAACAGAGCCAGCGATTCCGGGCTGCCATAGGACAGCCATTCCTCGACCGACAGCCCATTGCCCTTGGATTTGGATATTTTCTCGCCATTTTGATCCAGAAACAGCTCATAGGAAAATCCGGCAGGCGGCGTGCCTTTTAATACCCGCACAATTTTAGAAGACAGCGTCACAGAATCGATAAGGTCTTTTCCGCTCATCTCGTAATCAACGCCCAGCGCATACCAGCGCATCGCCCAATCAGCCTTCCATTGTAATTTGCATCCGCCGCCGGTTACCGGCACTTCTACCTCACGGCTATTGCGCGGATCGATATAGGTGATTTTGCCGCCCTCTATGTCGGTGGCGATAACCTTTGCCTGCAAGACCTGACCGGTATCGGGGCAAACAGGTAAAAACGGGCTATAGGTGGCTTGCCGCTCTGACCCCAGGGTTGGCAAGATAACATTTGTAACCGCCTGATAATTGGCCAGAATATGTAACAGGGCGGCATCAAATGCCCCGGATTTATACATCTGTGTGGCACTGACAAATTCATATTCAAAGCCGAAACTGTCCAGAAAGCTCTGCAAGCGGCTATTATTATGCGCCCCAAAACTGTCATGCGTGCCAAACGGGTCTGGCACATCGCTCAGCGGCATCTGCAGAAAAGGTGCCAGCTTTTCCGGATTGGGGACATTATCCGGCACTTTGCGCAAACCATCCATATCATCCGAAAAACAGATAAGACGCGTGCGCCGGCCTGTTAGAACCTCAAAGGCACGCCGTACCATGCTGGTTCGCACCACTTCGGCAAATGTGCCAATATGCGGCAAACCGGATGGCCCATAACCTGTTTCAAATAAAACCGGGCGTTCGGGATCATCTGTTGGCATTTTTGCCAGCCTTGTTTGCAGCGCGCGCGCTTCGGCAAAGGGCCAGGCCTTGGCTGCCTTGGCTGCCTCAGCCTGAGTAGGTGACATGGTTGGGGTATCTGCTGTCATATTAAAATAATATTCCCTGTTTTTGACCGTGCCGCTATCGGAAAGGCAGATATTAAATTGGTGTAAAGGTGATAAGATGCTGGCACGGCCGGGTCAAGTCTTTGCTATATCCCTTTTATAGCACAAAAGCCATATAACAGGGCGCAATCACAGCTAGGCAATAAAGCCTTGCTTGCGCTATAGTGCGGGTTATGAATGTTGCACCAGATTTTTCTCACGCCAGCTTTTTATGGCCAGATTATTCCGGCCTTTTATGCCTTACCGCAGAGGGGGAAATCTGCCGGCCGATGCCAGGCGAGATGGAGGCCATTCTTGGCACTAGCACCCTTATTGTCTGTCATAAAAAATGGACAGAAGCCCGGCTGGGACAGCCCCTGGATACTGCGCTGGATGTTCTGGAGCTATTTGCCTTTATCCGGCCAGCCCAGATGGTATCGCCTACTCCGAACGGATTGGCCAGGCGGCTGGGCTTGCCACAACCCGCCACCGCAGAAGATAAAATTCTGACCATTGCCCAGGCCGCAACACAGCTCCTGGACGAGCTGGGCGATATATCCGGCCCGCAGCGCGGCAAGCTGGCCGAAATAGCCGAGATGATGCGGCGCGGCGGCTGGCGATGGGCACCCGATATATTATTGCGGCTGGGGGTAAGCGCTGCAAAGGATGGGCCGCCCGATGGCCGGGCAGCCGCGATATGGTCAGGCCTTGCAGAAATTCCGGAAAGCGGATTTCGCCCGCCGCCAGGCATAAAGGCCGTGATGCCGGATGCCGCCAGAGAAAGGCTGGCAGTGATGCTGGGCGGTCATGCAGAAACACGCACCAGCCAGTCAGATTATGCCGCCGCAACCGCAGCGGTCTTTGCCAGCCCCGATAGCGGGCCTACCCCATTTTTATTATTGGCAGAAGCCGGGACAGGAACAGGTAAAACGCTTGGCTATCTTGCCCCGGCCAGCCTGTGGGCAGAGCGTAATGATGGCGCGGTATGGATATCTACCTATACCCGTACCTTGCAGCATCAAATCGCCGATGAGCTGAGCCGTCTTTATCCTGACCGCAAACAGGCGGAAAAAAAAGTCGTGGTACGTAAAGGGCGCGAAAACTACCTGTGTTTGCTGAATCTGGAAGATGCGCTAGGCCGGATGCCGGGCGCACCGGCAGATGCCATCGGATTGGGGCTGATGGCCAGATGGGCAAGCGCAAGCCCGGATGGCGATCTAAACGGCAACAGCTTTCCCTCATGGTTGATAGAATTATTAGGCCATCGCCAGACAAGAGGTCTGGCAGACAGGCGCGGGGAATGTATTCATTCTGCCTGTATCCATTATCATAAATGTTTTGTGGAAAAATCGGTGCGTATGTCGCGTCATGCCGATATTGTGATCGCCAATCATGCGCTGGTGATGATCAATGCAGCCATGGGACAAGCCGGCGATAATAACCGGCCAACCCGGTATATATTTGATGAAGGGCATCATGTATTTGATGCCGCAGATAGCGCCTTTAGTGCCGCCCTGACCGCGTTTGAGACAGCCGAGATGCGCCTGTGGCTGAGAGGCAGCGAAGATGGCCGGCGCGGGCGCGCACGTGGCTTGCAAAAGCGGCTGGGCGATCTGGTAGCCGGGAATGAGATGGCACTGGCCGCGCTGGAAGCAGCAAGCGAAATGGCTCGCCTTCTGCCAGCGACAGGATGGAAAAAACGAATATCGGAAAACGCCCCGGTTAATGCGGCCGAGCAATTTTTCTGTGCGGTTCGAAAGGCTGTCTATCAACGCGCAAATGACCCGCAATCGGTTTATAATCTGCAAACAGAGCTATATCCCGCCACGGATGAGATGCGCCAGACAGCTGAAAAGCTGAAAACCCTGTTAAACGACCTCGGCACGCCGCTGACAAAATTGGCAGGCTATCTGCAAGATATGATCGATGATAACGCCGATAGTCTGGACAGCCAGACCCGCAATCGTCTGGACGGGGCAATACGCGGGCTGATGCGTCGGGCAACCGGCCCTCTGGCCGCCTGGCAATTAATGCTGAATGATTTGCAACAGGATAGCCGCGAGGGCTTTATCGACTGGATAGAGGTAACCCGCAGCGATATTGGCGATGTGGATGTCGGCCTGTTCCGGCATTGGCTGGATCCGATGATCCCCTTTAGCGAGACCGTGCTAACCCCTGCCCATGGGGTGGCGATTACCTCTGCTACCCTTCGCGATAATCAGTTGCCGGATAAAGATATCGAAGAAGAGGCATGGCATTCTGCCAGGCTTATCTCGGGGGCAAGCCATTTGCCGCATCCAGCCCTGGTAAGTGCCCATCAATCGCCCTTTGATTATGCCCGCCAGGCCCGTATTTTTGTTGTCAATGATATCGCACGCGAGCGCCCCCAAACCGTTGCCGTAGCGATGGCAGGGCTGATGAAGGCCAGCAACGGCGGCGCCCTTGGCCTGTTCACCTCTATTCAGAGGCTGAAAAACACCTATCCCGAGCTGGAAAAGCGTTTGCAAGCTGCCGGCATACCCCTTCTTGCCCAGCATCTGGACGCGATGAGCCTGCAAACCCTGCTGCAGCTTTTCAGGGAAGATAAGACATCCTGTCTGATAGGCACAGATGCGGTGCGCGACGGGGTGGATGTGCCGGGCGATGCCTTGCAGATGATCATTTATGACCGGGTACCCTGGCCGCGCCCGGATATGCTGTTCAAGGCACGTGCCAAATGGCAGGGGCGCGATAGCTGGACTGACAGAATGACAAGAATGCGCCTGCGTCAAGCCTTTGGCCGGCTGATCCGGCGAAGCGATGATAAAGGTGTTTTTGTGATGCTGGATAGCCGCCTGCCGACCCGCCTGACCTCGGCCTTTCCGCCAGAGGTGGAAGTTATACGCACCGGCCTTGCCGATGCCATTGCCCAAAGCCGCACCTTTCTGGAAAGGGGTTAAGGGGGGCTATCCTTAAGGGGTGAATATTATATGCCCAAACTCTCCTCGATGTAGCGCACCTTTCTTATCTCTCCAGCCAAATAATATAGTGACTGAAATCGAATGTTTGCGCGCGAGCCCGGTAATGCAGCGTAACGCGATATTAGCGTCAACACCTTGAACCGAGCACTCGATCTCTGGAATATATTTATAGCCTTTATCAGTTTTACAACCTGAATAAATCGCCAAATCCGGATAAGAATCAGCCGGAGAAAACTGACTGTTTTTATGCATTTCCTTCAATATTTCGCAGATAAGCGGAGTCCATGATAATGCTGAAGCTGACACTGGTTCATTGTTAATTGTCGCTTCAAAAATCTTTGTGTGGGTAACGCTGTGAGGAATCTGCCCAGACTGAAATGAATGGATTTTATCATCCTCTGATGGCGCAGATAGCGAAGAAGATATATTACCCGATAGTTGCCGTTCATAATCTTTTAATTTGTCTGGAAATTCACTTTGACTGGAACTTGGCGATGCATTCTGCCCCTTACCACCAGCCAGTATGTTTTTTACCGGTGCCCGTTTTCTATCTTGGTCAAGCAACCGCTTTATAACAAGTTCAGACGTTTCATCAGGCCGGGCGGCCATTCTTAGTCGCTTGAAAGTATCTTCAGATATTTCAATATTTCTCACTCATGCCTCCAATATTATTTTCATTGATAACAATTCAGTGAATTAAGATTTTCTGTCAAATTGCTGTGGCTGGTAAAAATACCTCACCCTTGACACCTATCATAATGATAGTTTAATAAGATCTATCATGATGACAGGTTTTTCAGATGAGGAGTGTGCAGTTAGAACGAACAGCAATATTTCAGGATGGTTGCTATGGCAAAAAGCCTATCACCAGCAAAAGCAACAGAAGAGCTTCACAAGCTGGCCAGCGACCCACTTTGCAATCTGTCCAAAAGCCCGCATGCAGAAGACCGATTAGAAGAGCGCACTATTTTAACTGGCGACCTTTTATATCTTCTGAGAAATGGATTTATTTATGAGCTGGCAGAAGCGTCAACACGAAAAGGTTTATGGAAATATAAAATTGGAGGCGTTACGCCCAACTCAAACAGGCGCACAATCACCGCTATTATTATCCCGGATTTCAAAACAAAACATATAAAAATCGTTACCTGCTACTGGAAAGATGAACACTGATCTGGAAAAATTACAGGGCAATAGAGGCCTAAACATAACGGCAATGGAGGCCGAAAAATGAACCCCTATCATTATACTGAATGCGGGCTGGATAATATTATCATTGAGGCAGATTTACTCGCCATTGATGATAAGGGAGAGAAAATTTTGACTATCCCGGCTATCGGCCAGCTTCATAACATCATTGCACAGGGCTTGATTGCACAGGAAAATGCTCTTTCCGGCACAGAAATTCGTTTCTTGCGTACAGAGATGGGCATGACACAGGCAGAATTAGCCCAGCTGCTGCACCGCGATACACAAACAGTTGGCAGGTGGGAGCGCGGCGAGGTGGCTCTAGATGCAACACAGGATATTTTTATCCGCCAGCTGGCGGCAGAAAAGCTGCAGCTTTTGCTGGAACCAAGCGTTGAAATGCAAAGCCGGAAAGTTACGCCCAAAGCCCATAGAGTGCCGATTCACATCCAGCTTACCAAAAATAAAAAAACGCCCTACGAGCTGGTAGCTTAACCGCGCACAAAAAAACGGCCAGAAAATACTGGCCGCCTTTTTGATTTTTTTTAGATAGGACAGAGGAGTCTTAGAAACCGCCCATACCGCCCATACCGCCCATGCCGCCCATATCAGGGGCACCGCCAGC
>JAURQT010000021.1 GCA_030835985.1 Alphaproteobacteria bacterium | reverse complement strand
TATTGGCCAGCTCGCTTTTCGGGCTTTATATTTGCTGGCGTCTAAAAGAGCCGGAAAAAAGCCTGTAATAAGGGCGACCTTGCAGAAAGTGATGTTTGTTTCCTTTCAGTCATAGACTCACCTGAAAAACCGGATTACAGTATCGGGCGAGAACCTGTTTTCACCTGATGAATGCTGCATTATGGGATTGTCAAACCAGTCAAAAAACGCGCCATCATCGCCACTTCTGGCCGGGATTGGTCTGTCCAAATCCTTTGGCCGTTTTGTGGCTAATCGCGATATTGATTTCACTATCTATCCGGGCGAGCTGCACGCATTGCTGGGCGAAAATGGGGCAGGCAAATCGACCTTTGTGAAAATGATTTATGGCCTGTTACAGCCAGATAGCGGCCATTTTGAATGGCGCGGAAAGCCGGTTCAGTTTACTAATCCGCAAGAAGCACGCGCTGCTGGCATCGGCATGGTATTTCAGCATTTCTCGTTATTTGAAGCCTTGAGTGTAGTCGAAAATATTGCCCTTGCGCTGCCAGCTGATTTTCCTAAAGAGGGGCTGGCCGACTTAATCGCGGAAAAATCAACCGAATATGGCATTCCCTTGCGCCCACATAGTCTGGTCGCGGATCTGTCAGTGGGTGAACAGCAACGGGTGGAAATATTACGTTGTTTGCTACAAGACCCTGCCTTGCTGATCATGGATGAACCAACCTCTGTCCTGACGCCGCAGGAAACCCGGCAATTATTTGATGTTCTGGCCAAATTGGCCGGGCAGGGCTGTGCGGTACTGTTCATCTCGCACAAATTGGATGAAATTAAACAGCTGACCAGCCGGGCAACGATTTTGCGCGGCGGGGAAAAAATTGCCGAAGTAAAGACAAAAGACAAATCAACCAGGCAATTGGCAGAATTAATGGTCGGCTCGAAAATATCTGCGATTACCCCTCCGGAAGCGCGCAGTAATGCTCCGGCTATCCTGCATATCAAGGGATTAAACTGGCCGGCGGCCGGGCCATTTGATACCGCTTTGCGTGATATATACCTGACCGCCCATGCTGGTGAGGTGTTGGGCATTGCAGGGATTGCCGGAAATGGCCAGTCAGAATTGATGGATGCGCTGACAGGGGAATATTGTGCCAGCCAGCCCGATATCATCATTATGGGTGATAGGGATATCAGCCAGATGGGCCCGATGGGACGCCGGGCGGCCGGCCTGTCTTTTGTGCCGGAAGAGCGCAATGGCCATGCGGCTGTGCCGGGAATGCGCCTGTCTGAAAATGCGCTTTTGACCAGTTATGAGCGTGAAGGGGCAGTACAGATGGGGGTGGTAAGCCAGAGCTATGCTGTGCAATCTGCGGACAGAATATCCGAGATGTTTGATGTGCGCCGGCCAGAGGCTGATCCGCTGGCTTCGGCTCTATCTGGCGGGAATTTGCAAAAATTTGTGGTGGGGCGCGAAATTGCGAAAAAGCCGGAGGTGCTGATTGTCTCTCAGCCGACATGGGGGGTGGATGTTGGCGCGGCCCAATTTATCCGAAAAGCGATGATGGATTTGGCGGCAAACGGGGCAAGTGTGATTGTTATTTCCCAAGATTTGGAAGAGATTTTTGCGGTGTCCCATAAAATTGCGGTATTGCATGAAGGGCAGTTATCGCCTGCCTATGCCGCCAGGGAAATGACAGCTGAGGCGATTGGCCTGTTGATGGGCGGCAGCCGCCCTGAGCAGGCGAAAAAAAAGCCGGCAAGGAAGTCTGCCCAAAAATCAGCCAGAAAATCAGCCAGAAAATCGGTGAAAGGAGCAAAAGCCTGATGTTTGTGCTAGAGCCGCGCGCGTCTGTTCCATTATCGCTGACCTTGCTGGTGCCGGTTATAGCCATTGCGCTGACGCTGATCATTGGCGGGCTGATTTTTGGCTTTTTGGGTTATAATCCGACCGAGGCTTTATATGAATTTTTTGTCGCGCCGCTCTCTCGCCCTGACCAAATCGGCAATTTGCTGGTAAAGGCTTGTCCGCTGATTATTATCGGTACAGGGCTGGTTTTTTGTTATCGGGCAAATGTCTGGAATATCGGGGCAGAAGGCCAGCTGATTTTGGGCGCGATGGGGGCTGGCTGGCTGGCTTTGTCTTTTCCGGAGGTGCAATCGCCTTTTTTCATCGCGGCGATGGCAGGGACGGCGATGCTGGCAGGCGGGCTTTGGGGCGCTATTCCAGCCTTACTGAAAGTGCGGTTTCGCACGAACGAGATTCTGGTCTCGCTGATGCTGACCTATGTTGCGGCGCTGTTTTTGGACTGGATTGTGCGTGGGCCCTGGCGCGATCCGATGTCGTTTGGATTTCCGCTGACTAAAACCTATCCTGATGCTGGCCTGATCCCTGCGCTTATCCTGCCGGGTATCGGCCGGCTTGGACAATTGCATTGGGGCGTGATTTTTGCCTTTTTCATTGCGATAGGGGGATGGTTTTTCCTCTCGCGGATGCTGGCAGGCTTCCAGATAAAGCTGATGGGTGATGCCCCGCGCGCTGGCCGCTTTGCCGGCTTTAGCCAGGCCAAAACCACATTTGCTGTACTGATGATTTCAGGGGCACTGGCCGGGCTGGCAGGGATGATAGAGGTATCGGCAAATATCGGTCAGCTTCAGCCGCATATTTCTTTTGGCTATGGCTTTACCGCGATTATTGTAGCGTTTCTGGCACGGCTAAACCCTCTGGCGGTGATTGTGGCCGGGCTGGTCATTGCGTTGGCCGAACTTGGCGGGGATACAGCACAAATTTCAATGGGGATCCCCAAAGTTGTGACCGGCATTTTCAAGGGCATTTTATTGTTTATGCTGTTGGCAGGCGAGACATTGACCCGCTATCGGCTGGTGCGGGTAAGCAGCCGTTCCGCACAGAGCCTGGCAACACCATCAAAAAGGGAGAAGGCTTCAAAGAGGGGGAAGGCAAATGTTTGACGAGCTTTTATTAACGGTTCTGCTGACCTCCATCCCGTTGATACTGGCCGCGACAGGCGAGCTGGTAGTGGAAAGAAGCGGGGTGTTAAATCTGGGCGTGGAAGGCATGATGCTGATGGGGGCGGTGGCGGCCTTTGGGGCGGCCAGCCTGTCTGGCAGTCCTTATATCGGGATTATCAGTGGCGGGATGGCCGGTATGTTTGTGGCTGCGATTTTCGCCTTGTTTGTGCTGGGGCTGGCTACCAATCAGGTGGCTACCGGGCTGGCTCTAACCATTTTTGGCACAGGGCTTTCCGGCTTGATAGGCGCGCCGCTTGTCGGCCAGGCAATCGAAGGCTTGCCTGCTTTGCATTTGCCCATACTTTCCGGGCTACCCATTATCGGGGCGTTTTTCCAGCTCGATATTCTGGCCTATGGCGCGATTGTGATTGTCGGGCTTACCTCTGTTTTTCTGATGCGTAGCCGGGCAGGGCTTGTCTTGCGATCGGTAGGGATTAATCATGACAGTGCGCACGCGCTGGGCTATAATGTGTTAAGGGTTCGCCTTTATGCTATTTTGTTTGGCGGGTTTATGGCCGGGCTGGCCGGGGCGTATTTGCCACTGGTTCTGACCCCGCATTGGGCAGAGGGCATGACCGCTGGCCGGGGCTGGATAGCCCTTGCGCTGGTGGTGTTTGCCTCCTGGCAGCCCTGGCGGGTAACTATAGGGGCGGTGTTGTTTGGCGGGGTGACGATTATGCAGCTGGCTGGACAGGCAAAGGGATGGCCGATACCGGCACAGTTTTTGTCCATGCTGCCTTATCTGGCGACGATTATCGTTCTGGTAACGATAGCCAGTCGGGGGCATATAGCATTGGGCGCACCCGCCCATTTGGGAAAGAGTTTTTTTATTACACGTTAGCACCATAGAGGAGATGAAAATGAAAAAAATGTTAACGGCATTGGGCGCATTGCTGACGACAGCGGTGATGAGCATTTCTGCTGCACAGGCAGATAAGCTGAAAGTCGGATTTGTGTATCTGACCAACCCTGGCGATCATGGCTGGACCTATGCCCATGAAGTGGGTCGCCAGCAATTAAGGGATCATTTTGGCGACAAGGTTGAAACCACCTATGTGGAAAATGTACCCGAAGGCCCGGATGCTGCGCGTGTGATAAGAGAACTGGTCGCACAGGGCAATAAGGTTATTTTCACGACCTCTTTTGGTTATATGGAGCCGACCCTGAAAGTGGCCAAGGAATATCCCGATGTGATGTTTGATCATATTACCGGCTACAAGCGGGCGCCAAATATGGCCACCGGCAATATCCGTTTTTATGAAGGCCGCTATGTACAGGGCGTTGTGGCAGGTCTGACCACAAAATCAAACACTATCGGCTATCTGGCCGCTTTCCCTATCCCGGAAGTTATTCAGGGGATTAACGCTTTTGCTCGTGGTCTGCGTTCGGTGAACAAGGATGCCAGCATTAAGGTTGTATGGGTTAATAGCTGGTATGATCCGGTAAAAGAAGCCGATGCTGCAAAAGTGCTGATTGCCGAAGGGGCAGATGTGCTGGCGCAGCATACAGATAGCCCAGCGATGTTACAGACAGCCGAAAAAGCAGGTGTAAAAGGTTTTGGTCAGTCCTCTGATATGCACAAATTTGCGCCAAAGGCACAGCTTTTTTCTTCTGTAAATAACTGGGGGCCGTACTATATCGAACAGGTTCAAAAAGTTATCGATGGCACATGGTCAACAGGGGATGGCCCGGATCATTGGGCAGGCAATACCTGGAAAGGGATTGGCGATAATTATCTGGTGCTGACAGAATTTAAAAATATGCCAGCAGGCGTTGCTGTTAAGGCAGAAGCCGCCCGTTCCGGTATAGCGTCTGGTAGCCTGAATATTTTTGAAGGCCCGATGAGGGACAATAAAGGCAATATGGTTCTGGAAGCTGGCAAGGTGCTGGATGATGGCGGCTTGTGGGGCATGAATTACTATGTTGAGGGGGTTGAAGGGAATATCCCGAATTAAGGCGTTGGCCTTGATATAAAACCATACAGGCGGGCGTGTTTGAACAGGGTTCATCTTGCGCCCGCTTTCCGCTATTTGCTCTGTTGCCACAGCATAGCAAGGCACAGAGCCGGACAACCACCAAAGGTGTGCTGGATGAGCCAGGCAATTTGTTTCTTCCTGAATGGAAAAAAAATTGAGATAACCGCGGCAAGCGAACCTAAATTGCGCCCGGATATGACGCTGTTAAACTGGCTTCGCCTACATCAGAAATTAACCGGCACAAAAGAAGGCTGCGCAGAGGGTGATTGCGGGGCGTGCAGTGTGGTGGTCGGCCGTCTGGCAGGCGATAATCATCCTGTCTGGCAGGCTGTAAATGCCTGTATTTTATTTCTGCCCATGTTGCATGGCACGGTGCTTACCACTGTTGAGGGGGTCGCCGGCACAGATGGCCAATTGCACCCTGTCCAGCAGAGCATGATAGACCATCATGGCGCACAATGCGGTTTTTGCACGCCCGGATTTGTGATGTCTTTATATGCTGGCTGGTGTTCGGGACTGGAATTTAATACAAGCAATATTGAAAGTTTGCTCAGTGGCAATTTATGCCGTTGTACAAGCTATGGCCCGATTGTGCGTAGCGGTGAAGCGCTGGCAAATATGGCGCGCCCGCAATGGGCGATAGCGCGCTTGCAGGCCGATATCGATGCGTTGCGCCAGATGCAGGCAG
>JAURQT010000020.1 GCA_030835985.1 Alphaproteobacteria bacterium | reverse complement strand
GCTTGCAACCGGCAATCCGCATGGCTCCGCCCTGGCATGACCATCCGGTGTATATCGAGGCGCAATCGCAGTCCCTTAAGGATTATTTTAACGGCCGCAAGATGCCGGAACATCTGATGCTGTCTTTTCACGGGATTCCCTATCGCTATTTTGTGCAAGGCGATCCCTATCACTGTCATTGCATGAAAACAGCCCGTCTGGTGCGCGAAAATCTGGATTGGGACAAGGATAAATTCCATGTCTGTTTCCAGTCACGTTTTGGCTCGGAGCCATGGCTGCAGCCCTATACAGATGAAACACTGGAAAAATTGGGGGCAGAAAAAGTCTCGTCGCTCGCGCTGATGGCACCGGGTTTTTCAGCTGACTGCCTGGAAACACTCGAAGAGCTGGCGATGGAAGGTCAGGAAAGTTTTCACGAACATGGCGGCGGGCAGTTTGATTATGTCCCTTGTCTGAATGCCAGTGCCCCTGGCATGACCGTTATCCGTCAAATTACAGAGGAAAATCTGGCCGGATGGGTAGAATAACCCCCTGCCCCTGCCTTACAGATATTGCGAATAGTCTTTGCATCAGGCCTTGCCAGCCGTTACCCTGTAACAAATGCCGCTTCTGGCATAGGTTAATCTGGTAATCACTGGTACAGGACGCCCTGAGAGATGCAGGATAAGCAGGTAGAGCTATATGAGGTTGGCCCGCGGGACGGGCTGCAAAATGAGCCAAAGAAAATTGCAACCACCGATAAGATTGCCCTGGTGAATAGCCTGAATGAGGTGGGTTTTTCGCTTATTGAAGCGACCAGCTTTGTCTCGCCCAAATGGGTGCCACAACTAGGCGATGCAAGCGCGCTGATGGCCGGAATTGAGCGCAAAAAAGGGGTGCGCTATGCCGTACTTACCCCGAATATGCGCGGCTATGAAGATGCCAGAAACGCACAAGCAGATGAAATCGCTGTTTTCGGGGCGGCAAGCGAAGGATTTAGCCAGAAAAATATCAATTGCACGATAGAAGAAAGCCTGGAGAGGTTTCGCCCGGTGGTAAAAGCTGCTTTACGCGATAATATCGCGGCGCGCGGCTATATTTCGGTTGTAACCCATTGCCCCTATGATGGGGCGGTACCGGCGCAAGCGGTGCTGGATATGGCCGAAGCCATGCTGGATATGGGATGTTATGAAATTTCGCTGGGCGATACGACCGGCCATGCCACGCCCGAAACTGTCTCTGCCTTGCTAGATGTTGTTGCCAAAAAACTGCCGCCTAAAATATTGGTGGGACATTTTCATGACACCCGCAACCGGGCGGTGGAAAATGTGATGATTTGCCTTGAATATGGGATACGAAAATTTGATGCAAGTGTCAGCGGTTTGGGGGGATGTCCCTTTTCTCCCGGCGCCAAGGGAAATGTCAGCACCAAATTACTGCATGACAAGCTGACCGAAAAAGGCTGGCATACCGGGCTGGACAGACAGGCGCTGGAAAGAAGTGAAGCGCTGGTAGCCCAAATGGGGATTACCCCGCGCTAGCCAGATAGTTTTATCCCGATTTAAAACTCATCGCCCGCATCATAGTGGGTAAGGGCGCGCCTTTCTGCTTCTGTCAGAGAAGAGGCTTTATGCAGCAACTTGTTAATATCGCGGCGCATCGCCTGAGAGGCGGTATTTACTTCTGAAAACAGACCCAGCAGGCGGATAACCACCACCCCGATGAAAACAACCAACCCGACAATCACCACCAGCGAAACGCTGCTGATAAACAATAAAACAAGTGAGATATCCTGAAATGGCATGGCTCATCAAAACCCCGTACATACACCCAAACTCAAAACCCCGGCTTAACACGCCTCTTTTTACCGGATATTTGCATAAGGCACTGCAACAAAAATGACAGGCCTGATACAGGCGCAATGCAAAAAAACTGTATCTTCCAGTTTATGATACCAAACTTGACAGGCATTGTCGCCTGTCAAAAAGGATAGGTTAAGTATCAATTTTATATCTATTTTCGGCTAAAGGGTGATTTTCCGGCCTGTATTGGCTGCTTGCGTAACGGCCAATGTGGCTTTTAGCGACAGGCTGGCATCCTGTGCCGCGATAAAGGGTTCTGCTTTTTTTTGCACAACCGCGCATAGATGGGCGGCCTGGGCAATATAGGCATCGATAAAATCTGTTTCTATCGGCTGGCCAGAGATAGGCTGCTGCCAATGCCCGTCCGGGCTGTCATGCTGCCATAACACCAGATTGGGAAATTCCAGCGCCCCCTTGCTGCCCATGAAACGGATGGCATTTTGCCCTGTTTTCGGCAAGGCCAGATTTTCGCCCAGCGCAAATTCCCAGCCCCAGGGCGAAGGGGTGCGGTCACTTAAAAAAAAGCTGCCCACTGCCTGATTTTTGAATTGCAGGCTAATCGCTACCGCATCCTCTTTTTCAAAATGCTGGTCTATATGGCTGATATAGGCAGAAACAGCCTCAATCTCTCCGCAAATAAAACGCAGCAAATCCAGCTCATGTATCAAATTGGTCAGGATCGGCCCAGCTTTTGTTTTGCGCCGCCATTGCGGGGCATAATAGGCCTCATCTTTACGCAAGCTCCATTGCCCGGTAACGCCGATAAGCGTGCCTATGGCCCCGCTATCTATCAATTCCTTTGCTTTGGCCGCACAGGGGTAATAGCGCCGCTGATGGGCGACCATCACATTACAACCTGCTTTTTCGCCCGCACGGACAATCTCTTCTGCTTCTTTATCGCTGGCAGCAATAGGCTTTTCCACCAGCAGATTTTTGCATCCCCCCTCAATACAGGTGATGGCATCGCGGTGATGGCGTTCGGTTGGCGTGGCGATTATTACCGCATCAGGGGTGCACGCCTCCAGCATTTCTGCGGCATCCCCGTAACAGGGAATAGCGCGGCTGGCGGCCTTTGCTTGCGCAGCCTCGGACGGGTCAGCAAAGGCTATCAGCTCTGCTGCCTCCAGCTGATCAATTGCCATAATATGGCGCTGGCCAATATTTCCTGCCCCCACCAGACCAATTTTTACCTGTGCCATCTTTAAAATACCCTTTTTTCTTCCATCGCTCGGGTGAGGATAATTATATATAAAACCTGTTCGGCCAGCGATAGCAACCACCTGCATGATTTGATGATAGAAAAAATCTTTTTTGTCTGGCTATTGTCTGGCTATTGCCTGGCTATTGGCTGAAAAACTAAGTGCTTTTATTTACAAGATATCTTTGCTATAACCCGCCTAAGACCGATCGTGTCTTATCCTTTCTTATCGCGGCGTTTGTGTAGTGGTAAGACCCCAGCCTTCCAAGCTGGAGACGCGGGTTCGATTCCCGCACGCCGCTCCAATATCCCAGTTTCAAGGTCCGTGGACCGACGTGCAAGTGACTGTTTCCAAAAGATTAACGTTCTGGAACAGGCGTTTGTTCTGTCATAGTGTGGGTAAGGTCTCCGGTATACTTTTACAAAAGAAATGAAACTTTTTACTTCTCAAGGTCAGTGCCCTCTGACCTTCGTCATCGCTTCAACAAGAAGAAAATCGAAGTGTCCTTGCGCACAAAGTCAGAGGTAAAAGCGGCAAAATCAGCCGCTGCATTGTCTGATATGCTGGAACGATACTGGGACAGTCTAAGAATGGAGATGGTCTACTCAAAGGAACTGGGATTAACAACACTGCCGCCAAGT
>JAURQT010000019.1 GCA_030835985.1 Alphaproteobacteria bacterium | reverse complement strand
TGCGGGTAGCGATATTAAGGGCATTAAGGGCTTCTGGCCGATTAAGCCGAACCAGAGCGATATTATTTTCCAGCTTTTCGGTCAGTACCAGTTCTGTCATCATTCCCTCTCTTGTTTTTAAAATTGTTGCTTTTCAAAATTAAAGTGATTTCAATATCAATCCCAGCCCGGCAAATAATAGTACCAAATTCACGGCTTTTCTAAAGGCTTGTATAGATAATTTTTTATGCACAATACGCCCGGCCAGCAAGGCAAAGAACATTGGCACACAGGCAATAAGTCCCCATTGCAGCATTTCAGGATCGCTATAATCGTTCAAGACCATGCCGCGCCAGAGGGCAAGATGGCCAGATGCCAGAAAAATCGAAAATAAAAAGGCAATTTCCTCCTTGTCACAGTGCGATGCAACAATGACCTGAAGGCTGGGAAAGCCATAGATGGTGGTAAGGCTTCCCAAAAATCCGGACAAAATTCCAGATGGCAGGATAAGTCTGGCTATCGAAATTTTCTGAAAAATGCGCGTAAAGGCAGCGATAGGCGGGGCAAGGGAAAGGCCGGCATGAAGCGCCATCATTATGCCGACAAAACAGGTCAGTATCCAGGCATCGACCATGGTCAGGATGCGCCCGCCAAAAAACAGCAGGATAACGCAATTGGCCGCGATCATAGGCCAGAACAGCTTTAGAACAGGCCAGGCTTTGCGGGTTTGAAACCCTTGTATCACATTACTGATAAAAATAGGGGCGACCATAATAAGCACCACTTGTGGCAGGGTGAAACTGACCAGTAATATGGGCGTGGCGACCAGGGGCATCCCATAGCCAATTGCCCCCTTCACAAACCCGCCCAATAAAAACGCCACTGATAACAGCGCCAATAATCCATAGCTATCCAATGTGTGCCATACTTTCTAACCCGCTCACTTTCAGACCTGTTTGTTTTTTGTTATTTTGTGCCTAATCCCCGTGTGGAATATCCGGCATGGCTTTTGGTATGTGATAGCCTTTTTGCACCGCGTCTCTGGCCAGGATGGTTTTGTACCATCTCTGGACATACGGATAATCTTTCAGATTTATTTTCTGCCATTCATAGCGCGATACCCATGGCCAGCACGCCATATCGGCAATCGAATATTCACCGGCGATAAATTCATTATCGGCAAGCTGTTTATTTAACACGCCATAAATTCTTTTTGCCTCTGTTGAAAAACGCTCTTCTGCATAATCAGACACCCCTTTATTGAAATGCACAAAGTGATGCACCTGACCCAGCATAGGGCCTTGCCCGCCCATCTGCCACATCAGCCATTGCAATACATTGGCACGCGCCGCACCAGAGGCGGGCAGAAACTTGCCATGCTTTTCTGCCAGATAAACCATAATCGCAGCAGATTCCATGATAGAGATGCCGGTTTCATGGTCATGTATCGCCGGAATTTTATTGTTGGGACTTATGGCAAGGAAACTTTCCTCATGCTGCTCGCCCTGGCCGATATTGATAGGGTGAACATTATATTCCAGTCCCAATTCTTCCAGCAGGATAGAGACTTTGCGCCCGTTCGGGGTTGTCCATGTGTAAAAATCGATCATTTTTCTGGCCTCGCTGGTTTTTGAAAAAGGGCTGGATTGCCTGTTTGATGAAATAAAGAGGGTAGGAGTGATATTATGCCCATCTTTTAAAATTTATCTAGACATCTGTAACATGCAAAACAAATTTTCCGATATGCTGGCCTGCCTCCAGTGCGGTATGTGCCTTGGCAGCATCTTTCAGGGCGAACACCTCCTGAATGACGGGTTTTACCTTGCCTGTTTCCAGCCAGTCCCAGATATGGTTTTGCATATCCTGAATGATGACAGATTTTGCCGCGCTGGATTGCGGGCGAAGGGTAGAGCCAGTGATGGTCAGGCGCTTTCGCATTACATTATTCAGGGCTAATGTGTCCTTGATACCGCCCTGAACCGCGATAATGACCAGCCGGCCATCTGCCCTTAGGGCGCGAATATGTGCTTCCAGATAGCCGCCTGCGACCATGTCCAGAATAACATCCACCCCCTCGCCATCTGTTTCTGCGGCCAGTCTTTTTTCAAAATCCTCGCTCTTGTAATTAAAACAGGCACGCGCGCCCAATTTTTCTACATATCGGCAGCGCGCATCATCGCCTGCGGTCGCATAAATTTCTGCCCCTGCCTGACGGGCAAGCTGTATCGCGGTTGTGCCAATGCCGCTTGCCCCGCCATGAATAAGAACCCGCTCTGCTTTTTTAAGATGCCCGCGCATAAATAAATTGCCCCAAACCGTGATATAGGTTTCTGGCAGGCAGGCAGCCTGTGCCATATCAAAACCGGCAGGTACAGGCATAACATGGCCTTCATCTACCGCGACATATTCGCTATATCCACCGCCATGGCATAGCGCGCAAACCCTGTCCCCGATTCGCCAATTTTTTACTGCATTGCCTGTCTTGATAACCTCTCCGGATACTTCAAGACCGGGCAGGTCATTGGCATCTTCCGGCACCGGATAATTGCCTTTGCGCTGTAGCAAATCCGGGCGGTTTACTCCGGCATAGGCCACTTTAATTAAAATTTGACCAGGCGATAATATCGGGCGTGGACGCTGGCAAAGCTCCAGCATTTCGGGCCCGCCAAATGCCTTGATTTCCACCGCTTTCATCATTTCCTCGGCCATTTATTCATACCTTTTTTTTCAGGTTAATCCATACAGCGTTAGCTATTGTGTTTTTTTGCGTGTTTTTTTGGAATGTAAAATTTCTCTATCTTTACATTAGCCTTGAATGAAGTACTGGAAATAATAAACTTAAGTTCTTTTTAAGCTGCTGAAATATATGGGGAGAAGGCAAATGGCCGATATCGGGCACGCACAAGCAGTGACTAAAATTGCCGTTATTGGCGCAGGGGC